>NZ_JBNCLD010000011.1:0-172365 GCF_049844505.1 Micromonospora sp. DT229
TGCAGGATCAACCGCTCGTCCACAGTAGAAAAGATCTACCAGACCAGGCCGCCCAACCGCCACCCGAGACACGCTCTAAGGCGTGTTTCATAAGTCAGGCTGGCGGTGTCGAGGTCACGGCGTGGCGGTGATCGATAACTGAAGAGGTCTCCGGTATCTGGTTCTGCGACCAAGCAAGAACTTCATACCGGAGACCTCGTGGCCAGCGTAGCGGTGACGAGGCGGCATGACCTGACCGACGGGCAGTGGGCTGTTCTGGCTCCGCTGTTGCCTGCACCGTCGGCCACGGGCCGTCCGCCGAAGTGGGAGAAACGGCAGCTCATAGACGGGATCCGGTGGCGGATCCGGATCGGCGCCCCGTGGCGGGACGTGCCGGCCGAGTACGGGCCCTGGCCGACCGTCTACGGCCTGTTCCGGCGGTGGCAGCGCGACGGCACGTGGGACAAGATCCTGTCGGCGTTGCAGGCCGCCGGTGACAGGCGGGGCCGAATCGGTTGGACGGTCAGCGTGGACTCGATGACCAGCCGCGCCCACCAGCACGCCGCGGGCGCCCGCACCGACGGGCATCTGCAGAAGGAACCGCCCGGCGGCGTGCACGACGAGCCCGCCGACCACGCGCTGGGCCGGTCACGCGGCGGCCTGACCACCAAGACCCACCTGGCCTGCGAGCAGGGCCAGAAAGTCCTCTCCCTGATCGTGACCGCCGGGCACCGCGGTGACAGCCCGCAGTTCATCCCCGTCCTGCGCCGCATCCGCGTGACCCGCCTCGGCGTCGGCCGGCCCCGTACCTGCCCCGACCTGGTCCTGGCCGACAAGGCCTACACCAGCCGCGGCAACCGCCGATACCTGCGCTCACGCGGGATCAGGGCCTGCATCCCCAGCAAGAGCGACCAGGACGCCCACCGCAAAGCCAAAGGCTCCAAGGGCGGGCGCCCACCCACCTTCGACAAGGATCTCTACCGGTTACGCCACGCCGTCGAGAACGGCATCAACCGACTCAAACGCCACCGCGGCGTCGCCACCCGCTACGAGAAGCTCGCAGTCCGCTTCCAAGCCGTCCTGACCATCACGATCATCACCGAGTGGCTCTGACCGGCTTATGAAACACGCCTTAGGGCCTGTATCAAAGTCGGCGAGGGCCTGATCACGGCATTCCGCCACGCTGACCAAACTCGGGCAAGACCAACCCCTAGTCTGTCGCCATGACGGCGAGCCATGGAGTCATCGATTTGGACATGCATGGCGCTGAGCTTGGTGACTCGGATGGGGGCCTCTCCGCCGGAGTTAGGCCCGGACGGAAGGGCGCTGCCTATATGGTCGTTGCCTTGGTAGTCGGCTTGGCGCTCGGTAGCGTCGGCGGTGCCGAGGTGTGGAGTTCTCGCGAGGAACGGGCCGAGGCCAGCACCGTCACACTGGTGGCCTTACCAGGCCCGTCCAACAGTTGGGGAAGCTTGAACGGCGTCGGGACGGTGCGACTCGATGCGCAACTGGTGTTGTTCAACGCCGGCCAGGCACCCGTCATAGTGCAGGTAGATGAGGCACGGAAACCGGGCGTCCTGGTACGTGGTACAGGCCAATCCTGGCTGGTCCGCCCGGGCGGAACGAGTTGGATCGACGTCGAGGTCACGCTCGAGTGCGCAACTGCCTTCACACCGGAGCCGCTGTCCGTCAACTTCTCCGTGCAGACAGCCGACCAGCGAATTCGACGGGCAGGTTTCCCCTCGCTCTCCAGGGCAGCCCATGGCAGCGAGCGTGCGAGCCTCCACCTCGTGTGGTGCCGGGTCCGGTCACAGCCAGTCGTTGATCGCGGCGATGTGAATGGTGGCTTCGTAGCGGACGGCGAGTTTGTCGAACCGGGTGGCCACGGCGCGGTGGCGTTTGAGGCGGTTGATGTCGCACTCCACGGCGTGACGCTGCTTGTACCGCTGTGAGTCGAAGGCCGGGGGTCGACCGCCCTTGGATCCCTTCTTGCGCCGGTTGGCGTCTTGGTCGGCCTTCGACGTGTACGCCTTGTCAGCCAGGACCCGGTCCGGGCGAGTCCGGGGCCGCCCCGAACCCAGGCGGGGCACCCGGATACCGTCGAGCACCGCGACGAACTGGGGGCTGTCTCCGCGCTGCCCGGCGGTCACCACGATCGACAACGGCTTCTGCCCCTGCTCACACGCCAGGTGCACCTTCGTTGTCAGGCCGCCCCGCGATCGCCCGAGCGCGTGGTCGGTCGGCTCGACCGTGGTCCCGCCCGGCGACTCAGCCTGCAGATCCCCCTTTTACGCGCCCCAGCAGCGTGCTGATGCGCTCGGGCGACCGTCGAGTCTACCGACACGTCCCACACGACGCGCCCGGACGCGTCAGCCAGGGCCTGCAACACGGTCAGGATCCTCGCCCAGGTCCCATCACGCTGCCAACGCCGAAACAGCCCGTACGCCGCAGCCCAGGACCCGTAGCACTCCGGCATGTCCCGCCACGGGGCACCGACCCGTGTCCGCCACCGAATCCCATCAATGAGCTGCCGTTTCGTCCATGCCGACGGCCGACCTGGCCCACGCCCCACGGGCAGCAGCGGCTCCAGCGCCACCCACTGAGCGTCGGTCAGGTCATGCCGCCTCGCCACCGCTAGGGTGTCCACGAGGTCTCCGGTGTTCGGGTTCTGCTTGGTCGCTGAACCAGATACCGGAGACCTCGCTACATCACGAACACCGACACGCGAAGATCCTCAAGCCGGCAGCTCAAGCCCCGGCACCGACTTCGACACAGGCCCTAGACGCCTAGTCCGGCCGCCCCCGTGAACGCGCACCACACCCACGAGGCGGCCGACCGGCCATCAAGCGACCGGAGCGACCGTCGCGGGGTGCTTGTCCCCGCCCCACCCGTAACGGGCCGCCTCCGCCACCACCTGCGTCACCGCTTCCTCGATCAGCTCCCGCGACTCGGTGTCGTCCTCAACCCGCCACCCGTAGCGGGACGTCGCATCCACGAACACCACAATCGCGTCCACGAAAGGACTGACCCGGAACACCAGCGACCACGACGGCCCGTGCACGCGCAGCGCCACCCCACCGTCACCGGGAACGACTCGCAGCACACCCGGGCCGCCACGCTCCACCACAGCGGCAGCCTCTACAAAGGGTTGCCGCATCGCCGGATCATCACCCAACCGAGCGGGCAACACCTGTTGCACGATGACATCCGTTCCGGCGCGCCACGGGTCGATCGTCGGCTGATTCGCAAGAGCATTGACCACCTGATCGGCCAACGCCCGACGACGCCGCGCCGCCTCCGACAACCCCCGAGGCTCCGCAGCACGCTGACCGAACGGCACCGCCGGATCACCCACCGGCAGCACCTTCACCGGCGCGTCCGCACCTTCCGACTGAGCCCGCCACACCTGATCATGAGCGATCTCGGACCACAGATTGCGCAGGTCATCAACCCACGACGCCCACGCCACCCGTGTACGGGGCTTCGGTAACACCCACCGCCCCGAACGCGAACGCCGACGCGCCTGCCGTCGAGCCCACACGCTCCGGCGACGGACAGCCGAGATGCGGTACATAAATCACAGCTTGGCACACTGCCAGTAGCGCTAGCGACAGTTGACATCGCGCCAGTCGAGCTTTTGTCAGCGGCTACCAGCCGGACAGGCCCCACGATTCGGCTACACCCCCCGGTGACCACCTACCCCGCGCACCGCGCACGGTAGGTTCATCCCGTGCTTCCGATGACTCTGCAAGAGATCACGACCGTTGTCGGCGGAGCCGTTCACGACGCCGCCGGCCCGGTGACGGTGACGGCCCCGGTGGTGTTCGACAGCCGGCGCGTGGAACCCGGCGGCATGTTCGTGGCGTTGCCCGGTGAGCGCGTCGACGGGCACGACTACGCCGCCCAGGCGATCGAGGCGGGCGCGGTCGCCGTGCTGGCGTCGCGGCCGGTCGGGGTGCCGGCGGTGGTCGTGGAGGACGTGCCCACCGCTTACGGACGGCTGGCCCGCGCGATGGTGGACCGGCTGCCGCAGACCACGGTGATCGGGGTGACCGGGTCGGTGGGCAAGACCTCGACCAAGGACATCCTCGCCCAGGTGCTGCCCGCGTTCGGCCCGACCGTGGCTAACCGGGCGTCGAACAACAACGAGCTTGGGTTGCCGTACACGGTCACCCGCGCCACCACCGACACCCGCTACCTAGTGTTGGAGATGGGCGCGCGGGGCGTCGGGCACGTGGCCTACCTGACCCGTATCGCCCCGCCCACGGTCAGCGTCGTCACCCGGGTCGGGCACGCGCACTTGGGCGAGTTCGGGTCGGTGGAGAACATCGCCCAGGCCAAGGGGGAGATCGTTGAAGCGCTGCCCTCGGCGCAGGACGGCGGGCTGGCAGTGCTCAACGGCGATGATGCGTTGGTGACCGCGATGGCATCCCGCACCCTCGCCCGGGTGCTCACCTACGGCATCGAGCAACCCGCCGACGTGCGCGCCGAGAGCGTCAGCGTGGACGAGCTGGGCCGCGCCCGGTTCCGGCTCGTGCACGACGGCCAGGCCGCCGAGGTGCGGTTGCGCCTCTACGGGCTGCACCAGGCGTCCAACGCGCTCGCCGCCGCCACCGTCGCCCTCGGTCTGGGCCATCCGATCGAGGCGGTAGCCGAGGCGGTGTCGCAAGCCGAGGCGGTGTCGCCGGGCCGGATGCAGGTCACCACCCGCTCAGATGGCGTGACGGTCATCAACGACGCCTACAACGCCGCGCCCGACGCCATGCGTGCCGCTCTGCGCGCCCTGCACGCGATGACCGGGGACGGCCGGCGGGCCGTGGCGGTGCTCGGTGAGATGGCCGAGCTGGGCGAGCACGCCCCCCAGGTGCACCGGGAGATCGGGCAGCAGGTGGCCGAGATCGGGGCCGGATGGTTGGTGGCGATCGGCGGGGACGACGCCGCACAGTACGCGGCCGGAGCCGCCGGCACCGGCACCACCGTGGATCGGGCGGCGGACGTGGCCGAGGCGTGGGAGATGCTGCGCGACGGGCTACGTCCGGGCGATGTCGTGTTGGTGAAGGCAGCAAACAGCGCCGGGCTCCTCGCGCTCGCGGACAAGCTGAACGACGAGCCCGGCGCTGTCACCGCCCAGGCATAGGGGTCACGCGGACAGCGCGACCTCGGATCGGCTGCCCAGGGTGCCCAGGATCGCCGCGCCGTAGCCGGTCACGTCACCGGTTCCCATCGTCACCACCACGTCACCGCGCCCGGCCATCCGCGCGATGACCCGGGCCGCGTGGTCCGGGCCGAGCGGCAGGCAGTACCGGCCCTCACGCAACCGCGCCATGATCCCCCGCGAGTCCGCCACCGGCCGTCCCACCGGGACGGTGCCGTGCACGTCCAGAAGCAGGACGTGATCGGCCTTGTCCGCCAGGAGGCTGCCGATGCGGTCGTCAAAGGCCAGCACGCGGGCGTGTCCGGACGGCTGGAACACCACGAACACCCGCCCCCGCGCCAGCGTGCGCGCGGCGTCCAGGTCGGCGGCGATCTCGTTCGGGTGATCGGCGTAGGAGTCAATCACCGTCACCCCGGCCCGCGTGTCGATGTGCTCGAACCGGCGACGCACCCCGCCGAACGTGCACGCCGCCCCGGCCACCTCCACCGGGTCCAGACCCAGCGTCGCCGCGCACGCCACCGCCGCCGCCGCGTTGTCCAGGTGGTGCGCCGCCGGAGTCGGCAGAGTCAGGACGACCTCCGCGCCGGTGGGCATCCGGACCGTCGCGGACGCGCTCCACCCCTCGGCGTTGACGTCCAACAGCCGCACGTCCGCCGTCCGGTCCCGCCCGTACCGCAGCACCGTCAGATCGGGCCGCTCGTCGGCGATCACGTCGGCCGCCACCGCCGCGCCCACACAATCGGCGTTGACGACCAGGACGCCGGACGGCGCGACCCGACCGCCGAACTCGACGTAGGCCCGCAGCACGTCGGCGTGACTGGCGAAGTTCTCCGGGTGATCGTCGGTCACGTTCGTGATGACCACGATCGACGGGCTGAGGAAGTGAAACGACCGGTCCGACTCATCCGCCTCCGCCACCATCAGCCCGGACGCGCCGAGGTGGGCGCCAGAACCCGCCCCGGTCAGGTCAGCCCCAATCAGGTAGGTCGGGTCCTGCCCGAGGGCGCGCAGGACGTGAGCGAGCATCCCCGCCGTGGTGGACTTGCCGTGCGAGCCGGACACCGCCACCAGCCGCCGCCCGGCGGCCAATGCGTCGAGCACCTGCGCCCGGTGCACCACCGGGATGCCGGCGATACGGGCCGCACGCACCTCCGCCGCGTTCCGCGCGACCGTGGTGTAGACGACGCAACTCACGCCCTCGACGCGCGCCGCGTCGTGTCCGACCTGGACTCGCACGCCCGCCGCGCGCAGCGCTGCCAAAGCGGCCGAGTCGTGCAGGTCGCTGCCGCTGACCTCGTGACCCAGCTCGGCCAGCAGCCGCGCCAGGCCGGACATCGCGCAGCCTCCAACGCCCACGAAGTGCGGACGGGACAGGTCGATCGGGCCGGTGTACGCCTCGATCGTCGGGTTACCAGTGATCGTGTCGGTCATGGTGCCGTGTCTCCTTCTGAGTCAGAGCTGACGAGTTGGTGCCATGAGCTGACGTGCGAGAGGAATTCACTCCTTCCACTCGTGCGATTCCTTGCGCGCGCCCAAGCTGGCCCCGGGTCACCAGCTCGGCCGCGCGAGTCCAATCGATCTGCGTCGGCCAGTCCTTCAGCCCCGCCGCAGCAGGCGGCAGCAGGGGTACAGCAGGAGCCGGGAGGGAATCAGCGGACGGCCCTGCCAGGTCCGGCGGTTTGCGCTGCCGCTTTCGCGTTGTGCGGCACGACGGACAGGCACACGGCCTACCACCGGGAAATCGACGCGACCGATGTGGCCGGTGCCGGGGACGGATCAGATCCGCGTCGTCGTCATCCATGACCGGCTCCGTCTCCTGAAATGACAGCGGCGGGGGAGATCCCAAGCGACCGCGACGAGTTCGCCAGGTCGAGCAGCCGCCGCAGATCCCGGCACACGCACATCGGCGGTGACTGGGTAAGGCGCTGCCGAACAAGTTCCGACACCATCTGTTCCCGCAGGCGACGTGCCAGCGCGTCAGTACGCGCCCACTCCGCCACCAGCAGCCCACCCGCGCCCAAAGCCACGTCGCAGGCAAGCCAGAACTCCCGTGGGGCCAACTGGCGCGCAGTCTCCACATTGGCCACAGTGCTTCGCGACCACTGCACCATTCGCGCAAGCCGCACCTGAGTGACACCAACAGCCTTACGGGTCACCGCCAACTGACCCCCCAACGACCGACGAGCATCCGCGACAACGCCAGGCGTCAGGGACTCAGGGGCCGGTTTGATCGCCACGCGCTGCGCCGTGGCGTGTGAAGGCGTGACGGCAGCCATCGCTACTGCGCCCGTCGCTCAGCCAACGAGTACACCCGCGCCCCACGGCCCGCATCCGCACCGGCCACAGCCGGAGCAGCGTCGACCAGACCAACGCCAACGCCCGACACGTCGATCAGCACCCGGAGCGGACCGGCCACCAACGTGATGCAGCCGGGCGACCCCTCGTGCCACATAACCGAGGCCGCGCCCGAGCCGACGCTGACCCGCACCGCCGCCGCGCCGGCCGACGCAACCGGTAACCCGCCGGGAGCGGTGGCACTCTGACCGGTAGCTGCCGGTGAACTCGCCGGGCAGATGTCGGCCCCTGCGTCAGGCCGCCCGGTGGCCGGAGCCTGCCCCACCATGCTCGTGTCGCGATCTTTGGCGTGCCCCTGGATGATGAAGAAGCCGAGTTCCGCATCCGTGGCCCTGCCAAGCACCGCGCGTAACCCCGTGCGGTAGTGCGCAGACGGCCACCGAGTGGTACCACGTTCAAGATTGCCGATGTAGCCGGCATGGATAGCGAACCGACGCCCCGCGTGCTCGTACAACCACGCATTGACAGCCTCCGCCAACTCCTGCCGCGACATCGGCCGGCCCGACCCCGAAGGGGACCGCAGCGCCAGCCGCGCCGCGCGCAACAGATCGTTTGGTCCCGGTTGATACGCCACGATGTAAATCCGTTCCTGGTCATTGCTTGTCTCGGCGACACACGGGTAAGGCGAGGGATACGCGCACTCCGCAGCGGTGCGCGAACCATCACGTCTCTTGAGGTTCCGTACGCAGGGCCAGTGCGACCAGGCGACTCATCCACCAAATCGGTCGTGGTCCGGCGTACCTGTAGCGAACCGCAAACCACGGGCGGTAGGTACGCTGTGACGCACCTCGAACCGGTGAACGCGGTGAAAGATCAACTTCTAGCGGGGGTGCAACGTGCCGCAAGCGCGATCCGGCAACGCCAAGCTCGCAGCCGTCATCACCGAGGCCGGCATGTCGCACGCCGAGGTGGCGCGCGCGTTCGTCCGCGTCGCGAAGGAGAGCAATGCCCCCGAGTTCGCCGGAGTCGGCCGCTCCCACGTCTCACACTGGATAGCAGGCTCCAAGCCTTCTGGGCGGGCACCCATGCTGCTGTGCGAGGCACTGTCACGGAAGCTCGGCCGGGTGATCACCCTCGACGAGATCGGGTTGCCCGCCCCGCCGCTGTCCTCCAAGGACATGCTCGGATGGCGAGTCGATACGCTGGCAGCGCTAACCGAACTCGGGAGAGTCGACGTGGACGCTGAACGTAGGCGCGTTCTCAGCACCGCCGCCTATTCGCTCGCTGCGCTGACTCTGCCCTCCGATCGTTGGTGGTCGCAAATGGCCGAACGTGGCCGAGCGCGCGGTGCGGCAGGCGGCAGGACCGTGAGCCGGGGCGACGTAGACGCGGTGCACGACATGATGTCCCTGTTTTCCCGCGTCGACCAGCGTCGGGGCGGCGGGCATGCTCGCTCGGCTGTCGTCCAATACCTCGGCTCCGACGTGGCAAGCTTTCTTTACGGACGCTACGCCGACGACATTCTGAGGCGCGACATGTTCACCGCCGCCAGCGAGCTTTCCTACCTCGCCGGCTGGATGGCATTCGACAACGGCGAACACAACGTGGCTCAGCACTACTTCAACATCGCCGTCAAACTGGCCGCAGAAGCCGACAATCCAGCAATGGCAGGCCATGTACTGCGCGCGATGGCACACCAAGCCATCGACCTCGGCCACCGCAAGCGTGCTCTCAACCTCGCCTCGGCATCCGTCGACGGCGAACGGTACAAAGCGGCAGCTCCACGAGAACGAGCCTTGCTTGGAGTGGTCTACGCACGCGCACTAGCAGTAAACGGCGAAACGCAAAAGGCGGCTCGCGCACTCCTCCGAGCCGAGGACGACCTCTCCGCCGCCACCGGCGGAGACGATGAGCCCGGCCGCGTCTTCTTCTTCGGTGAAGCGAGCCTTGCGCATGAGACGGCCTGCGCGCTGCGCGACACCGGTGACTTGGCCGGCGCAACGACTCAGTTTCGCCGCAGCGTCAGGACGCGCAAGGCGTCAACCTTCACTCGGACCCACGCCGTCACGCTCGGATATATGGGAGCCGTCCAGGCTAGGCAGGGCGAGATCGAAGAAGCCTGCGCAACGTGGTCCCGTGCCCTCGATGCAATGGAAGGCGTCCGATCGGGCCGCACGCGCGAGGTTGCCGCCGAGATGCGCGCCATCCTTTCCCCCTACAGACGCCGCAGCGTCCGAGCAGTCCGAGACGTGGATGCACGCGCCAAAAGCTACCTCTCAACTTTCGCCTAAACGACAGCCAGCAACAGAAGCGGGAGACTGGAATGGCAGCCGAGAAGTTCGCCGTGGAATCAATTGCGCGGGTCATAGGCGGAAGATCCGAGCCGACGGATGACTATTGGGGTGGAAGTAGGGCCATTATTCGAGTCGATCGTGAGCTGTTCACCCCAGCAGCCACCAGAGGGCTAGAGGACTTCTCTCACCTTGAGATCGTATTTCGATTCCACCTCACCGATCCGACCGATCTGAACCTGGGTGCACGCCGCCCTAGAGACAACCCGGAATGGCCAGAAGTCGGCATCTTCGGCCACCGGAACATGCGTCGCATCAACTGGTTGGGCGTGTCCCGCTGCCGCCTGGTCAAGGTCGACGGCCTTGACCTGCATGTCGAGGAACTAGACGCCGTAGATGGCACGCCTGTCCTGGACATCAAGCCATGGTTCTCAGAGTTCGGCCCACGCGGCGAGGTCAAGCAACCGGCCTGGCCGACTCAGATGCTCGGACTGTACTTCGCAGATCCCGCAGAGGCCCAAGCAAAGTGAGTCCGGTGTGAGCCCGAACTCCTACAGACTAAACGAAACCGGCCACTACCGATGAAGCCGTAGGGGTGTCTACCTGCAAAGATAGACACCCCTACGGATTGCCCGTCACCCACAATCACGATCGGATTCAACTTGACCGAGCCCTCACAATCCCCCGAAGCCCGTGTCACCCGCCGCGCTGTTTCAGATCTAGAAGGCAGGGCGGCGAGCCGGCATTGGTGGGATGAGGACGCTGACAGCTACCAGGAAGAGCACGGCGCTTTCCTCGGAGACGTTGACCTTGTGTGGTGCCCTGAGGGCCTACGCGAAGCAGATGCAAGGCTGCTCGGCGACGTGAAGGGAGCACGAGTCCTGGAGATAGGCTGCGGCGCGGCTGCGGGCTCACGCTGGCTAGACGTCCAAGGGGCCGACGTTACGGCGCTGGACCTTTCCACCGGCATGTTGCGGCACGCCAAGCTGGCCGCCGAACGCTCGGGCGTGCATGTGCCGCTCGTACAAGCCGACGCCCTGGCGATGCCTTTTCAGGCGGGCACCTTCGATACGGTGCATACCGCGTTCGGCGCTGTCCCGTTCGTCGCAGACTCCGAAGCGCTCATGCGCGAAGTGTTCCGGGTGCTGCGCCCCGGTGGGGCATGGGTCTTTGCCGTTACTCACCCGATGCGCTGGATTTTTCTCGATGATCCCGGCGAGGCCGGCCTAACGGCTGTCCACTCATACTTCGACCGCCGCCCGTATGTCGAACAGGACTCGACAGGAGTGCCTACCTACGTCGAGGCGCACCGCACCTTCGGCGATCGCGTCCGAGAGCTTACGGCCGCCGGCTTCATTCTCTGTGACGTGGTTGAACCGGAGTGGCCGCCGGGGCACGAGGAAGTCTGGGGCCAGTGGAGCCCGCTTCGCGGTCGGCTGTTCCCTGGCACCGCCATCTTCGTAGCCCGCCGTCCAGCCGCCGTGTGACCTAGCACACGAAGAGCGGCAGGGCACGTCGCGGAGATATCACCAGGCATGACCAGGCGTTTTTGATAGTGCAAGATCATATCCACTTGATGCGCTGGATCTTCCTGGACGACCCGGGCGAGGGCGGGCTGACCGCGGTGCACTCGTACTTCGACACCCGCCCGTACGTGGAACAGGACGAGCAGGGCGCGGCCAGCTACGTCGAACAGCACCGCACCCTCGGCGACCGGGTCCGCGAGCTGGTCGGGGCCGGATTCCGGCTGCTGGACCTGGTGGAACCTGAGTGGCCGGAGGGACACGAGGGGGTCTGGGGGCAGTGGAGCCCGCTGCGAGGCCGCCTCTTCCCCGGCACCGCCATCTTCGTCAGCGAGAAACCCGCCGACTGAGCGAAGCCGCACCGCACTCCCGGTGCGACCTGGCGGGCCATCAGCGGCGGTACGCTCGGCCTCATGAGCGCCGAGCCCATCCCGACATCACCTGGCCCCTGGTGTCCGGATCCGATGCGGCAGCAGCGTGCCGACTACACGCTGGAGGACCTGCTCGCCCTGCCGGACGACGCCCCCCGCGTCGAACTCGTCGACGGAGTCATTCACGTGACACCCTCCCCCACCCTGGGCCACCAGAACATCTCCAGCCTCTTGTGGCTCTGGCTGCACTCCCACACTCCGGCCCAGTTGCACGCCACCCAGGCGGTCGGGGTGGCCCTCAGCCACAACACCAGCCGGCAACCGGACGTGGTGCTCTACCGCGCCGGGCTGCCGGCTGAGCGGTCCCGGCTCCGGCCGGCGGACGTGGTCCTGGCCGTGGAGATCGTCTCGCCGAGCACCCGGCGGGTCGACCGGTTCGCCAAGCCGGGTGAGTACGCCGCCGCCGGCATCCCGTTCTACTGGCGCATCGAACAGGACCCGGTGCACCTGTACGCGTACCGGCTCGGTGACCGGATCGGGCCGGGCGGGGAACGACAGTACGAGCTCGCCGCGGACAGCGCCGACCTGATCGAGCTGACCGAGCCCTTCGACATCAAACTGCCGATCGCCGAGATCGTCCCGTAGCCCGTACCAGCTGGTCGTTTTCCTCCGGCGACCCCGGGTAACCGGCGGCATGGCCGACACGGAGTTCCACACCGGCGACCATGTCTCCTGGGCCAGCCACAGCGGCCGGGCGTACGGGGTCGTCAAGGAGAAGCTCACCGAACGCACCCATGTCCGAGGACACCCGGTGAACGCCTCCCCGGAGGATCCGCAGTACCGGATCACCAACGACGACTCGGGCAGGGACGTCGCCCACCGGCCGGAGGTGTTGCGTCGTGAGCGGTCGTGACGATCCCGACCAGACCTACCGGGAGTTCACCGAGGCGGTGAACATGAAGCCCGGCGAGCTGTCCACCTGGCTGGAGACCGAGGAGTCCAAACAGGTCGGTTGGCACAAGGGTGGCGGCGAGTCGGTCGGCCACCAGTCCGGCCGGAGGATCATCGACCTGCTGCGGCGCAAACGCGACCAGCTCACCGAGGCGGACTACAAACACATGCGCAAGGTCGTCGGGTACGTCCGGCGGCACATGGCCCAGCGGCCCAGCGGCGACGTACGGGCCACCCGGTGGCGCTACTCCCTGATGAACTGGGGGCACGACCCGGTCAAGGCCAAACTGCCGCCGCCCGGCGGCCCCTCCCGCAAGGCCCTCCAACGGCACGGGGCTCCGCCGAAGGCCCGCCGGCCCCGACCGGCCTGACGGCTGCCGGGCAGGCGCCTGGTCGCCTAGGGTCGGTCCATGCTGGAGTCCCAACGTGAAGCTGTGCCCTTCAACGACGACGGCGAGTTGGACACCGCCCTGGCGTTTCTGTCCTTCGCCCGATCCTGCCTGCTGAAGAAGGTCGACGGGCTGGACGACGAGCAACTGCGACGGCGGTTGGTGGTGTCGGACACCACCCTGCTGGGACTGGTCGCGCACCTGACCGCCGCCGAGCGGTACTGGTTCGGATACACCCTCGCCGGGGACCCGCGCTACGCCGAGGTCGACTTCGGCATGGTGGTCGCGCCGGACCGCCGTACGGACGAGGTCATCGCCGACTACCGGAACGCGATCACCGAGAGCGACACGCACATCATCGCGGCCGGCGGCCTCGACGCCCGTACCGCCAGTCCGGTGAACGACGAACCCCGCACGCTGCGCTGGGTGCTCGCCCACATGACGAGCGAAACCGCCCGGCACGCCGGGCACGCCGACATCCTGCGGGAACTCCTCGACGGCGCCACCGGCCGCTGATCCCTCGATCCTGCCACCCGGGGTGGTGCTGCCGGTCGTCGGCTGACCGGCCGTCGGGTCAACTGTCGAACCAGACCACCAGCCGTACGTTGTCGCCGCCAAGCCGTTCGGCGAGATCGCGCATGGCGTCGAAGAGTGCGCACAACTGCGGATCGACGCGCAACACGTCCGCCTGACGGAGCCGCTCGACCCGCCACATCCGGCCTCCGGCGCGCCACTGGGTCCCCTCCGGATAGCTGCTGCCCCGGGGGTCGGCGTGTTCGCCGGCCACTGCCCGCCAGGCGTGCCCGTGGTGGCCGGCCTTGCCGATGAATCGCGGGCCGTCGCCGGTCAACTCGTGCTCGTGGATCCGGTCGTCGACGCGCGGCGCCAGGGCGTTCCAGTCGATGTGGGCCAACTGGGTCCAGGTCACCCAGGTGTGATCGTGCTCGTCGTCGGACTGGAGAGCGAGCAGGTCCGGGCTGGCGTCGTCCGGCAGGCCACGACCGGGCGCGACCGGATCGAACCCGGCGTAGTTCCGCACACCGAACAGCAGCCCGAAGGCGTCGTAGTCGCGAGGTAGGTCATCCAGGCTGAGGTCGGTCAGCAGCCATGGCGACCCTGGGCCGCAGGGGCGGATCTCCACCCCACCTGCGATATCGGTACCCACGTCAGCTCATCTCCCCGCACAGGCACCCGCTCACCTCGCCCTCCCCGCCCGCTCCCTCGACGGCGCCGGAAAGATCTTGGTACGAAAACGCCCTTCTGGGGGCACTTTCGTACCAGGGATGCCGGGCGGGATGTCAGTGGTCGGCGCTGTTCCAGTCGCGGCCCTCACCGACCGAGACCTCCAGCGGGACGGAGAGGGGGTAGGCCCCGCCCATCTCGCGGCGGACCAACTCCTCCAGGGTCGCCCGTTCCCCCGGCGCCACCTCGAAGACCAGTTCGTCGTGCACCTGGAGCAGCATCCGGGACCGCAGACCGGCGTCGCGCAGGGCGGTGTCGACATGCAGCATGGCGACCTTGATGATGTCGGCCGCCGAGCCCTGGATCGGGGCGTTGAGGGCCATCCGCTCGGCCATCTCCCGGCGCTGCCGGTTGTCGCTGACCAGGTCGGGCAGGTAGCGGCGGCGGCCCAGGATGGTGGAGGTGTAGCCGTCCTGGCGGGCCCGGGCGACCACCTCCTGCAGGTAGTCGCGGACCCCACCGAACCCGGCGAAGTAGACCTCCATCAGCCCGCGCGCCTCCTCGGCGGTGATGCCGAGCTGCTGGGACAGGCCGAAGGCGCTCAGCCCGTACGCCAGTCCGTAGTTCATAGCTTTGATCTTGCGCCGCTGGTCCGGGCTGACCTCGGCGACCGGGACGGCGAAGACCGAGGAGGCGGTGGCCGCGTGGAAGTCGTGCCCGGAGTTGAACGCCTCGATCAGCGCCTCGTCACCGGAGAGATGCGCCATGATCCGCATCTCGATCTGGCTGTAGTCGGCGGTGAGCAGGCATTCATACCCCTCCCCCACCACGAAGGCGCGGCGGATGCGCCGTCCCTCCTCGGTACGGATGGGGATGTTCTGCAGGTTGGGCTCGGTGGAGGAGAGCCGACCGGTGGCGGCCACCGTCTGGTTGAAGGTGGTGTGGATGCGCCCGTCGTCCGAGACCGACTTGAGCAGACCGTCCACCGTCGACTTGAGCCGTGCCACGTCCCGGTGACGCAGCAGGTGGTGCAGCAGGGGATGCTCGGTCTGGGCGTAGAGCCATTGCAGCGCGTCGGCGTCGGTGGTGTAACCCGTCTTGATCTTCTTGGTCTTCGGCAGGTTCAGCTCACCGAAGAGGATCTCCTGGAGCTGCTTCGGCGAGCCCAGGTTGAACTCCCGACCGATCACCGCGTACGCCCCCTGGGCGGCGGCCTTCACCTCGGCGGCGAAGTGCGCCTCCAACTCGGACAGGTAGTCGGTGTCGGCGGCGATGCCGACGCGCTCCATGCCGGCCAGTACCCGCATCAACGGCAACTCCACCCCGGCCATCAGCCGGGCGGACTGCTCGCCGTCGCGGGACAGCTCGGCGTCGATCGCGTCGGCCAGGTCCAGGGTGGCCCGGGCGTGCAGCATGAGGTTCTGCTCGGCCTGGCCGTTCGGACCCAGCCCGTCGAGGGTGAGCTGGCCGTCCTCCGGGGCGTCGACCCGCAGCTCGCGGTGCAGGTAGCGCAGGGCCAGGTCGGTCAGGTCGTAGGAGCGCTGGTCGGGGCGGGCCAGGTAGGCCGCGATCTGGGTGTCCCGGGCGATGCCGGCCAGGGACCAGCCGCGCGCGGCGAAGGCCAGCACGGCGGGCTTACTGTCGTGCAGCACCTTGGGGCGGGTCTCGTCGGCCAGCCACCCGACCAGGGCCGCCTCGTCGGCAGGGTCGAGGGTGCTCGGATCGCACCAGGCCGCCGCGCCGGTGGCGGTGGCCAGGGCCAGGCCGGTGACGCTGGCGGTGTGCCGCCGGTTGGGGCCGGTGTCCAGCTTGACCGCCAACCCGACCGGACGATCGGCGGCAGCCTCCGCCGGTGCGTACGTGTCCAGCCAACCGACCAGGGCGCCCGGCGCGGTGAGCACCTCACCGGCCAGCTCGAAGCCCGCCTCGGCCTCCGGCTCGACCGCGTCGAGGTACTGGTAGAGGCGGTCGCGCAGGATGCGGAACTGGAGGGTGTCGAAGACCTGGTGCACCGCTTCCCGGTCCCACCCCGGCCAGCGGGCGTCCTCGGGGCGGATCGGCAGGTCCAGGTCGGCGACCAGGCAGTTGATCTCGTAGTTGCGGATCACGTCGGCGAGCCGCTCCCGCAGACTCTCGCCGGCCTTGCCCTTGATCTCGTCGGCGCGGGCGATGATGCCCTCCACCCCGCCGTAGGTGTTGATCCACTTGGCGGCGGTCTTCGGGCCCACACCGGGCACTCCCGGCAGGTTGTCACTGGTCTCGCCGACCAGGGCGGCCAGATCCCGGTAGCGGCCGGGGCCGACACCGTACTTCGCCTCGACCGCGGCCGGATCCATCCGGGCCAGGTCGGAGACGCCCTTACGGGGGTAGAGCACGGTGATCTGCTCGTCGACGAGCTGGAAGGCGTCCCGGTCGCCGGTGGAGATCAGCACCGGGATGCCCTGGTCGCGGGCCTGGCAGGCCAGGGTGGCGATGATGTCGTCGGCCTCGTAGCCCTCCTTCTCCACCACCGGTATCCGCAGCGCGGCGAGGACCTCCTTGACCAGGCTGACCTGGCCCTTGAAGTCGGTCGGGGTCTCGCTGCGGCCGGCCTTGTACTCCGCGTACTTCTCCGTGCGGAAGGAGCGGCGGGACACGTCGAAGGCGACCACGATGTGGGTGGGCTGCTCGTCCCGAAGCACGTTGATCAGCATCGAGGTGAAGCCGTACACCGCGTTGGTCGGCTGCCCGGTCGTGGTGGAGAAGTTCTCCACCGGCAGGGCGAAGAAGGCCCGGTATGCCAGGGAGTGTCCGTCGACGAGAAGCAGGCGCGGCGTAGTAGCTGTCACGGCAGCGACTCTAGCCCGCACCCCCGACACACTCGATCCGGACACGGTTGGACGGCAGACGACTCCGTCGGACCGAAGGCGTACCTCGACACAGCGCGGGACTCCGACGACCGCCATCTGGTCTGAACCACGTTGTTCTCGTCACCGAATTCGGCGAGAAAGAACGCAGCCAAACACATTCACGCCCCGAACTGACCCCTCCGCCAAACGGAATAGTCCTTGACCGAATCACCCTCCCTGTCCGGCCACCTTAATTCGGCGGCCGGACAGGGAGGGTGAAGTGTTACCCGACCCTCAGCCGATGAACAGTCATCGGACTGGTCTCTTGTCGTACGTCAGCAGGTGATTTTGGCGTCGCCCGTACTGAGGACAACCACGCCGCTCCTCAGGATCGAGGCGCTCCAGGTGCCCGAGCTGCACGGAGCCGAGGCTGCACCACTACCGTTGCGCTTGAACGGCTTGCTCTTGGCCTGCGAACGCCAGACCCCTCCGACCTTCTTGTCGAGGGAGATGATGAAATCGCCGCTCTGGCAGCCGTCGCCGAACATGCGACCTGACGTGTAGATGCGACCGTCGACAGCCTTCCAAGGAAGGCCGAGACCCGCTTCGCAAGACGCGGCAGAAGCAGGTGCCGCGGCAACAACAAGGCTGCCGGAAATCGCCATCACAGATGCCGAAACCAGCACCCCGATACGCTTTGCAGACTTCTTCATCAACTCCCCCATTCGTTGATCAACATGCCTGAAGCCTATGCGACCCAGAGATCTTGCACTGACCCGCTCTGATAACGAATCCATAAAGACAGATGCCGAGTATCTGATGACAACAAGCACACAAGTCCGACATCACCGCGTTCGCGCCCGCAGTACCTGCCGCCCAGGGGGTAGGCGGGATGACGAACCCCGGACGCCATGGCCAAATGACAGCAACGGCGACAGGGACATCACGACAACTCCCGCCGCCACGACGGCCCACACCCAAAGCCGGAACGGCGCGGCAACCCACCGCCCGGCTCCCACCATCACGCCCCAGGCCCCACCCCGTTCAACCGCGTTGATCATGAGGTTGACGGCAGCTTGGAGATCAACTACTGCCGTCAACCTCATGGTCAACGCGGGTCAAGAGGGGTGGGGGTGGGGTTAGAGGACCTTGGCTAGGAAGGTTTTGGTGCGGTCGTGTTGGGGGTTGGCGATTACCTCGCGGGGGTTGCCCTGTTCGACCACTACGCCGCCGTCCATGAAGACCAGGGAGTCGCCGACCTCGCGGGCGAAGCCGATCTCGTGGGTGACCACGATCATCGTCATGCCGTCGCGGGCCAGGTCCTTCATCACGTCGAGGACCTCGCCGACCAGTTCCGGGTCCAGTGCGCTGGTCGGCTCGTCGAAGAGCATCAGCTTGGGCTGCATGGCCAGGGCCCGGGCGATGGCCACCCGCTGCTGCTGGCCGCCGGAGAGCTGGCTCGGGTAGTTGCCCAGCTTGTCGCCCAGCCCGACCCGTTCCAGCAGTGCCACTGCCCGGTCGCGGACCTCGGACCGCTTCTCCTTGCGCACCAGCAGGGGTGCCTCGGTGACGTTCTCCAGGGCGGTCTTGTGCGGGAAGAGGTTGAACCGCTGGAACACCATGCCGATGGCCCGGCGCTGGGCGGCGACCTCCTTCTCCCGCATCTCGTGCAGCTTGCTGCCGCGCTGCCGGTAGCCGATCAGGTCGCCGTCCACCCAGATCCGGCCGGCGTTGATCTTCTCCAGGTGGTTGATGCAGCGCAGGAAGGTCGACTTGCCCGAACCGGAGGGCCCGAGCAGGCAGCACACCTCCCCGGCGCGTACCTCAAGGTCGATGCCCTTGAGCACCTCGATCGAGCCGAACGACTTGTGCACCTGCTCGGCCCGCACCATCGGCCCGACCCCGGCCTGAGCCGGGACACCAGCCTCAGCCGGGGTACCGGACTGAGCCGGGACACCGGACTGCACCGGGGCACCGGACTGGGCCGGTACGCTCGCCTGCGTCATACGCCCCCTGCCCCTCCGGTGGCGCCGCCGCCACCGACCGCCATGCCCCGCAGCCGGACCTTGGCCTGACCGGCGCGACCGCTGCCCCTGGCGAAGTGTCGCTCCAGGTAGTACTGCCCGACCAGCAGCACACTGCTCAACAGCAGGTACCACAGGGTCGCCGCGACAAGCATCGGGAAGACCTGGAAGGTTCGGCTACCGACGGCTCTCAGCTGGAAGAACAGCTCGGTGGAGACCGGCACGAAGGCCACCAGCGAGGTGTCCTTGAGCATCGCGATGGTCTCGTTGCCGGTCGGCGGGACGATCACCCGCATCGCCTGCGGCAGCACGATCCGGCGCAGGATCTGCCCCTGGGTCATGCCCAGCGCCTGGGCCGCCTCGGTCTGTCCCTCGTCGACCGACTGAATGCCGGCCCGGACGATCTCCGCCATGTACGCGGCCTCGGACAGGCCGAGTGCCAGCATGCCGGCGACGAAGCCGGTGAGCAGATCCCGCGCCGAGAAGCCGAACAGCCGCGCCTGGAAGTCCTGCACCCCGAACAGCGCGCCGATCTGCCGGTCGAAGGGCAACCCGATCTCGATCCGGGACCACAGCAGGCCCAGGTTGCCGAAGAGGATCGCCAGCACCAACCGGGGCACCGCGCGGAAGAACCAGGTGTACGCCCACGCGACGCCGCGCAGGATCGGGTTCCCCGACAGTCGCATGATCGCGAGGATGACGCCCAGCACGATGCCGATCAGCATGGAGGTCACCAGCAGCGCGAGGCTGCCTCGGACACCGGCCATGATCGGCGGCCGGAACATGTTGTCGACCATGAACGACCAGTTGAACGCCTCGTTCGTCACCAGCAGGTGCACGAACATGGCGACCAGCACCCCGATCACGGCGACGGCTATCCACCGCCCGGGATGCCGCACGGGCACGGCCTGGATGGGTTCCGGCCGTGCCCGTTCGGGTGAATCGGTGTCGAGTGACATGTCAGCTGGCGGGGTTCAGTTCCGACGTGGTGATGGCCCCACCCTCGACGCCCCACTTCTCCAGGGCCGCCTTGTAGCTGCCGTCGGCGATGACCGCCTGCACGGCCTCCTTCAGCACCTCGGCGAACGCGGCCTGGTCCTTGGGGACCGCGTAGCCGTACGGCGCCGACTCGTAGATGTCGCCGAGCACCTCCAACTGGCCGTTGCTCTGCTTCACCGCGTACGCGCCGACCGGCGAGTCGGCCAGCATGGCGTCGTTCTTGCCGCTGACCACGGCGGCCGTCGCGTCGCTCTGCGCCTGGTACTGATCGATGTTGATCTCCGGCTTTCCGGCGTCGGTGCACGCCTTCGACCGGGCGGTGATGTCGTCGAGCTGCACGGTGCCGACCTGCACGGCGATCTTCTTGCCGCAGGCGTTGTCCGGGTCCACCTGGGCCGGGTTACCGGCCTTGGTGGCCCACTGGGTGCCGGCGGAGAAGTAGCTCACCATGTTCACCGTCTGCAACCGGTCGGCGTTGATGGTGAACGAGGAGACACCGATCTCGTACTTGCCGGACTGCACGCCCGGCAGGATCGCGTCGAACGGCGCCGACTCGTACTCCGCCTTCAGGCCGAGCTTCTGCGCGACCGCGTTGAACAGCTCCACGTCGAAGCCGATCACGGTCTGGCCGTCGTTGTCCAGAAACTCCGCCGGGGCGTACGTCGCGTCGGTGCCGACCTTGATCACACCATCGGCCTTGATCGCGTCGGGCACCTTGGCGGCGAGATCGTTGTCCGGCGCGGCCGAGACGGACGGACCCGTACCGGGCTCGTTGCTGCTCTCCTGCTCGCCGCAGGCCGCCATCGAGAAGGTGAGCAGCGCCGCACCGGCGACACCGATGACGGCCCGGCGACGACCCTTGAGGTTGAACATGTCGTACTCCTTGCGAAGAGGGGTGACGCCCGTTCAGGCCACGCCGAGGTAGGCCTCTTTGACGGCCGGGTCGTGCAGCAGGTCGGCCCCAGTGCCTTCCTTGACGATCCGGCCGGTCTCCAGCACGTACGCGCGGTGCGCCCGAGCCAGAGCCTGCTGTGCGTTCTGCTCCACCAGCAGGATCGTGGTGCCCTGCTGGTTGATCTCCGTGATGATGCTGAAGATCTGCTGGATCAGCATCGGCGCCAGACCCATCGACGGCTCGTCGAGCAGCAGCAGCTTGGGCCGGCTCATCAACGCCCGACCCACCGCCAGCATCTGCTGCTCACCGCCGGAGAGCGTGCCACCGACCTGCTTGCGCCGCTCGGCCAGCCGGGGGAACAGCTCCAGCACCTTGGCCAGGTCCTTGGCCACCTCGCTGCGGTCCCGGCGGGTGTAGGCACCCATGTCCAGGTTCTCCATCACCGTCATGCCGGGGAAGATGCCCCGGCCCTCGGGTGCCTGGCACAGCCCGCGCCGCACCCGAAGGTCGGCCCGGAGCTTGCTGATGTCCTCGCCGTTGAACACGATCCGCCCGGAGGCGATCGGACGGATGCCGGAGACGGCCCGCATCGTGGTGGACTTGCCGGCGCCGTTGGCACCGATCAGGGCCACGATCTCGCCCTCGTTGACGGTCAGGCTGATGCCGTGCAGCGCCTTGATCCGCCCGTAGAGCAGACTGACGTCCTCGATCTCAAGCAGCGTCGTCATCCGGCACCCCCAGGTAAGCCGCGATCACCCGGTGATCCTCACGCACCTCGGCGGGGAGCCCATCTGCGATCTTCTTTCCGAACTCCAGCACCACGATCCGGTCGGTCACTCCCATGACCAGGCGCATGTCGTGCTCGATGAGCAGCACGGTGACGCCCTGGTCCCGGATCTTGCGGATGAGCTGGAGCAGCTCCTCCTTCTCGGCCGGGTTGAAGCCGGCAGCCGGCTCGTCCAGGCAGAGCAGTACCGGGTCGGTGGCCAGCGCCCGCGCGATCTCCAACCGGCGCTGCTCGCCGTACGAGAGGTTGCGGGCCAGGTCGTGCATCCGGTGCGGGATACCGACGAAGTCCAGCAGCCGCTCGGCCTTCTCCAGCCCGTCGCGTTCCTCCCGGCGGTGCCGGGGCAGCCGGAACAGCGCGGACAGCACGCTGGTCTTGTGGTGCGCGTCCGCGCCCACCTGGATGTTCTCCAGCGCAGTCATCTCCGGGAACAGGCGGATGTTCTGGAACGTCCGCGCCATGCCCATCTTGGTGATGTGGTGCTTCTTCTTGCCGGTGATCCGCTCACCACGGAACCGGATCTCACCCTCGGAGGGCTGGTAGATGCCGGTCATCGCGTTGAAGCAGGTGGTCTTCCCGGCACCGTTGGGGCCGATCAGCCCGAGAATCTCACCCTTGTAGAGGGTGAAGTTCACGTCGTTGAGGGCCACCACGCCGCCGAAACGCAGCGTGACGTGGTCGACCTCAAGCAGCGGCTCCCGTTTGGCGGTGGACTCCACCGCCGGGGCGCCGGCCTGCTCAGGAACGGTCGGCTTCTGCACGGTCTCACCCACCGACGATCACCTCCTTGCGACGGTCCTTGAACTCCGCCGCCCTTCGTCGGTTCGGAATCAAGCCCTGTGGCCGGAAGATCATCATGATCACCAGCACCAGGCCGAAGAACATAAATCGGTACTCGTACAGCTCGATGCCGAAGAACTCGATGCCGCGGAACCGCTCGATCATGTACGCCACCAGGCCACCACCGACGATCGCACCGACGATGTTGCCCGAGCCGCCGAGGATGACCGCGGCCAGGATGATGATCGAGTTGAGCAGTTCCAGGTTCTGCGAGCTGACGAAGTTCTGCTTACCGGCGAAGAGCGCCCCCGCCAGACCGCCGATGAACGCGCCCGAGGCGAACGCCCAGAGCTTGAACTTGAACGTCGGCACACCCATCAGCTGCGCCGCGTCCTCGTCCTCCCGGATCGAGATCCAGGCCCGGCCGACCCGGCTGCGGTTGAGGTTGCGCACCCCGATGACCACCAGGATGATCAGCGTGAGCACCAGCCAGTAGTACGGCCGCGGGTCGAGCACGCCGAAGATCGGCTTGCCGTCGGAGTAGCTGCCCGGCGGGTGCGGGATCTGGTTGAAGCCCCGCTGTCCCTTGAGGAACTCCGAGCTGGTCGCCGCCACCCGGATCATCTCGGCGAAGCCGAGCGTCACGATGGCCAGGTAGTCACCACGCAGCCGCAGCGTCGGGGTACCCAACATCACGCCGGAAATCATGGTGAGCCCGAGCGCCACCGGCAGGGCCAACAGCCACGGCCAGAGGGTCTTGAGATCACTGCTCGGCGACGTCAACACCGCCACCGTGTACGCGCCGACGGCGAAGAAGCCGAAGTAGCCGAGGTCGAGCAGGCCGGCGAAACCGACCACGATGTTCAGACCGACCGCCAGCAGCACGTAGATGGAGACGGTGAAGAGCACCTGCCCGAAGTTCGACCCGGTGGTCGGGATCGGCCCGAGCCACTGGTAGAACTCCCGGTTCGGCAATGCGTAGAAGAACACGATCACCGCCGCGATGACGGACCAGCGCATCCACCGGGGTGCGTTGTGCCAGCGCTCACCCACCGCGTGGCGACCTGCGTAGATCCATTCCCTCACGCTTGTCATGCGCGGGCCCTCCCCAACGACTCGCCCAGCAGACCGGTCGGCCGGAACATCAGCAGCACGACCAGGACGACGAAGGCGACCAGGTCCTTCCAGTTCGCGCCGAACACGGCCGACGCGTAGTTCTCGACCAGGCCGAGCAGCAGTCCACCGACCAGCGCACCGCGCAGGTTGCCGATGCCGCCCAGAACCGCCGCGGTGAACGCCTTCAACCCGAGCAGGAAGCCGACGCTGTAGGTCAGGGTGCCGATCCGAATGTCGTAGAGCATCCCGGCGACACCGGCCATCACACCACCGATGATGAAGACCACCAGGATGATCCGGTCCTTGTTGATGCCCATCAGCGCCGCGGTGTTCTGGTCCTGCGCGACCGCGCGGATGCCCCGACCGATACGGCTGCGGTTGATGAACAGGTCCAGCGCCACCATCATCGCCAACGCCGAGACGATGACCAGCACCTGCACCAGGGTCACTTCCGTACCGAAGGCCTCGAACAGCACGAGGTCGGGCCGGACGATCGTGGGCGCACCGACCGGAAGCCGGCGGGTGTAGATACCGAACGCCTCGGCGATCGCGATCGAGGCGCCGATCGCGGTGATCAGGAAGGCCAGCGGTGGGGCGTTGCGCTTACGCAACGGCCGGTACGCCACCCGTTCGACCACCGTCGCGGTTGCGGCGGACGCCGCCGCCGCTATCAGTGCACCGACCAGCAGATAAAGCAGGATCGAGCCGAAGCCGGTGACTACCGAGTCACGACCCAGACCGAGTGCGGCCCAACCCCAGATGGCGGCGAAAGCGCCGGCGATGAAGACCTCGGAGTGGGCGAAGTTGATAAGTCTCAGCACGCCGTAGACCAGCGTGTAACCCAGCGCGACGAGGGCATAAATGGCGCCCACCGTCAGCCCGGTTATCGTATATCCCCCGAAATCGGAGAATAGGGCGTTGAAGTTCAAGGAAGGGCACTCCGTACAGGAAGGGAAGACAGTGAAGGTGCGGCCGGGAAAGGTGCTCCCCGGCCGCACCCCACGATCACAGCGGAACCGTTACGGGACCGGTCAGGCCTTCGGGACCTCCTGGTCCGGAACAACCTTGCCGCCCACGACCTTGTACGCCCAGACCTTCACCTGAGCCGGGTCGAGCTCACCGGTCTCGGTGAACTTGTAGCTCGCCGCGACACCCTCGCCGCTGTAGCCCTTCACGAACTCCAGCATCTTGGTGCGGGTGGTGTTACCGGCCTTGATACCGGCGAGCAGGATGTTCGCCGCGTCGAAGGCGGTGTCGCTGTAGGTTCCCGGGTCGGCACCGTTGAGGGCCTTGTAGTCCTCGACGAAGCTGCCGCGCGCCTCGGTGGCCGGCTGGCAGGGGCAGGTGAGGATGGTGCCCTCGGCCGCCGCGGCACCGGCGCCCTCGATGTAGGCGGCGTCGTTGACGCCGTCGCCGCCGACCAGGGTGGCGTTGACGCCGGCAGCGGTGAGCTGCTTGCGGATCAGGCCGGCCTCCTGGTAGTAGCCGCCGTAGAAGATCGCGGTCGCGCCCGAGGACTTGACCTTGGTGACGGTGGCCGAGAAGTCGTTCTGCTTGCCGTCGCCCTGGACCTTGTCGCTGTCCACGACCGCGGCACCGAGGACCTTCTTGACCTCGTCGGCCAGGCCGGCGCCGTACGCGGACTGATCGTCGATGACGAAGACCTTCTCGGCCTTCAGCACGTCCTTGATGTACCGACCGGCGGCCGGACCCTGGCTGAAGTCGCTGCCGACCGCCCGGAAGAAGGTCTTCCAGCCCTGGTCGGCCAGGCTCGGCCGGGTCGCCGACGGGGTGATGTGGACCAGCTCGGCCTCGGAGAACAGCGGGTTGGCGGCCTCCGACTCACCCGAGTACGCCGGACCGACGATGCCGAGGATCTTGGTGTCGTCGATCGCCTGCTGGGCCAGACCCGGCGCCTGCTCCGGGTTACCCTGGGAGTCCAGCGGCACCAGGGTCACCTGGCAGTCGGCGTTCTCCTTGTTGTACTTGTCAACGGCCAGCTTGACGCCGCCGTTCATGTTGATGCCCAGCGCCGCGCTCGGGCCGGTCAGCGCGCCGAAGAAGGCGATCTTGCTGCCGCAGCCGTCACCGCCGCTGGCCTCGTCGGTTCCACTGTCAGACTTGCAGGCGGCCGTACCGCCAAGAGCGAGCGCGGCGATCGCCACCCCACCGACCAAACGTGCGAGCTTCTGCCTCAAGGCCCGAACCCTCCTCAGTCCCATGGCCCGAACCACCCGCTACCAATTGGCCATTGCGGGGGCGGACGAACCAGACCGTCGTCGCCGGTCTGGGGCCGGACGTTATCCCACCGTGTAGCCGTGACGTAAGACCCGGAAGGGGCCGTTGACCGAACCGTTACACGCCGTGGCGGATAGGGTGCGATCGCTGTAAGAGGGCACCATTGATTGATCAGCTCCGAGGCCGTTTCACCTTCGTTTGATCGGCACGACCCACTGCTTGGTGATCTTCCTTCAGCGACCTACCGGAAGGTGTGCCCACCAGGCACGTGACCCGCCTCCCGCGTCCGCAAACACCATAAGCCGTCCTTGTTCCAGCGCCACCACCAGCGCCGTCTCCCCCGACGGCACCGCAACCGGCAGGGCGACCGGACGCCACGACCCACCACCATCGTCCGACCACCACAGACGGTGACCATCGGCGTCAATGGTCACCGCCACCACCCCGTCGGCCGAGGCCGCCAGCGCACGCACCGACCCCGCCCCCCGACCACCCGCACCGAAGCCGCCAACCCGCCGCCAACCCGCCGAACCCCACCCCCATACCCCGAAGCCATCACGAACCGGACCGGCCGCCAGCGCCGTACCGCCCACGTTGGCCACTCGCTGGGCCTGGCCCGGACCCTCCACACCGGGCAGTCGCACCCGCCGCCACACCCGCCCGTCCGGCGAACTCCAGGCCGCCGGCACCGCACCGGGCACCAACAGCGCACCCACCGCCAGCCAACCCGAGGGCACCGCCACCGCGTCGTACGCCACCGTCCGGCCCCGCTCATCACCGGCCAGCTCCGGCAACCCCTCGTGCAGCGCGAAGCGCTCCCCGTCGGGCGAACTCCACACCGCCGCCCCGGTCACCCGGGCTCCCACCAGCAACCATCCCAGCGGCCCGACCACCACCCGGGAGACACTCACCGCCCCAGGCCCGCCGTACAACTCGAACCCCGCCGCCACCTCCCGCAACACCCCGTCGGGATGCAGGAACCAACTGGCCACCCGCGGATTGCCGTGCGCACCCCCACTGGCCGCGCCCAAGGCCACCAGCCGGGCCTCCCGGCAGGCCACCGCGTAGAGCAGGTGCCGGGCACCGTACACACTCGAGGACACCAGCCGGACCGGCGACCAGAGCGAGGTGTCCATCGTGGTCCAGGCGGCCGGGACCCGCTGCCCCGCCGCATCGACGACCGCACCGACGGCGTACCAGCGCCCACCACAGACGGTCGCGTCCCGCACCAACACCCGGCCAGCGCCTTCGGAACTCGTCGGCAGGACGACCGCCTGCCAGGTCGGGCGCAGCGGCTCCGGCGGCGCGGGCGGGGCATCGGATGGCGAGCAGCCGGCCACCGCCACCACCACGGCGGCGACGACCGCACTCCACCGCCGGATCGCCATGGGCCGATGCTATATCGACGCCGGCCTCTAGCCGTGTCCGTCGTACAACCGACTCAGGGAGCCGGCTGGGTCACCTCACCACCGGCGGTCTCGGCGAGAATCCGCTCGGAGACCTCCTTCATGGTCATCCGGTGATCCATCGCCGTACGCTGGATCCACTTGAAGGCCTGGGGCTCGGTCATGTTGTAGGTGGTCATCAGCGCACCCTTGGCCCGCTCGACGGTCTTGCGGACCTCCAACCGGTCGGTCAGCCCGGCGACCTCGGCCTCCAGCGCGGCGACCTCCGAGTAACGGGACAGGGCGATCTCCACCGCCGGCACCAGGTCACTCTTCTGGAAGGGCTTGACCAGATAGGCCATCGCACCGGCAGCCCGCGCCCGCTCGACCAGATCCCGCTGACTGAAGGCGGTCAGAATGATCACCGGAGCGATGCGGGCCCCGGCGATCCGCTCGGCGGCGGCCAGTCCATCCATGATCGGCATCTTGATGTCGAGGATCACCAGATCGGGCTTGAGCTCCTCGGCCAGCCGAACGGCGGTCTCGCCGTCACCGGCCTCCCCGACCACCTCGTAGCCTTCCTCGGCCAGCATCTCGGCCAGGTCCAGCCGGATCAGTGCCTCGTCCTCGGCGATCAGTACCCGCCTGCGCGCGGCATCCGTCTGCGTGTCGGCCACGAGCCACTCCCACCATCGTTTCCTGCACGGCTACCCACCCATGCTCTCGCACGAGAGTAGTCGGGTACAGTAAGCCTCACTCGCCGGGATGGTGGAACGGCATACACGGAAGTCTCAAACACTTCTGCCCGAAAGGGCTTGCGGGTTCGAATCCCGCTCCCGGCACTTTGTCATACAGGCGTTCGACGATGCCGATGTGCATCCGCCCGAGACCCGGGCGCGGGTCCGTGCACTCCGCGCCCAGGGCCACAACATCCGCTCGATAGCGCGCACCCTTGCCCTGCCCTACACCACGGTGTGGCACTGGTGCGTCGATCGACCCGAGCCTGCTCAGGTCAGCAGCGCGACCCGCTGCTTCCGCTGCCGGCCGGAGCTGACCGGCCCCGCCGACCCTGCCGCCTATGCCTACCTGGTCGGTCTCTATCTCGGCGACGGGCATCTCGTCACCAGTGACCGGGCGCCGGTGCTGCGCATCTACTGCACCGACACCTGGCCGAACCTGATCGAGGCCTGCGACGCCGCGATGAGAGCCGTGCTCGCGAACCGGGTCCAACGAATCCAGAAGCAGGGCTGTGTAGCGGTGCAGAGCACCGGCAAGCACTGGCCATGCCTCATCCCGCAACACGGTCCGGGCAAGAAACACAAGCGTCCGATCGTCCTTGCCGGCTGGCAGTGCGAAATCTTGACTGCCCACGCAGGCCACTTCGTACGAGGGCTGTTCCACTCAGACGGCTGTCGGGTCACCAACCGGGTCACCGTCAGGGGGCGGCCGTACGCCTATCCCCGCTACATGTTCGTCGATGAGTCCGCCGACATCATGGGCCTGTGCCAGTGGGCGCTGGACCTGCTCGGCGTCGCCTGGAGGATGAACCGCCGCAACAGTCTCTCGGTGGCCCGGCGGGAGGCGGTCGACGCCCTGGACCGCCATGTCGGCCCGAAGTCGTGACCGCCGGGGGCGGCGCGGGCGGCCACGACTGGCAGCGCGGCGTTCAGGCCGCCGCGAGGGCTCGGGCCAGATCTTCGCGCAGGTCCTCCGGGTCCTCCAGGCCGACGGAGAGGCGCAGCAGGGCGGCATCCGGTTTGGCGTCTCCCTCGACCGGGCGGTGGGTCAGCGAGGCCGGGTGCTGAATCAGGGTGTCGACGCCGCCCAGGGAGACCGCGTGGGTGATCAGCCGACAGGCGCCGGCGACCGCGGCGGCGGCCGGGGCGCCGCCGCGTACCTCGAAGGCGAGCAGGCTGCCGGGGCCGGACATCTGCCGGCCGACGAGCCCGGCGGGGTCGTCGAGGCCGGGGTGGTGCA
Source organism: Micromonospora sp. DT229 (assembly GCF_049844505.1). Lineage (NCBI taxonomy): Bacteria > Bacillati > Actinomycetota > Actinomycetes > Micromonosporales > Micromonosporaceae > Micromonospora > Micromonospora sp. DT229. The sequence continues at coordinate 29,166 of NZ_JBNCLD010000011.1, forward strand.
CCCGGGTGACCGCGGGGTGGGCGCCGAGCCAGGCGGCGAGTTTCTCCGCACCGGCCTGTTGGGTGCGGACCCGCACCGGCAGGGTCTGCAGGCCACGGTGCAGCAGGTACCCGCCGAGGGGGTGCAGGATCGCGCCGGTGACGGCGCGGACCTGGCGCAGTCGGGCGGCCCATTCGGGGTCGCAGGCCACCACTCCGGCGAGGACGTCGCCGTGGCCGCCGATGCTCTTGGTGGCGCTGTGCAGCACGAGCCGGGCGCCGTGCCGGGCGGGTTGCTGGAGGATCGGGGTGGCCACGGTGTTGTCGATCAGCAGCGGCACCTGCCCGGCGGCCTCGGCCAGGGCGGCGATGTCGAGCAGGTCGAGGGTGGGGTTGGCCGGGGTTTCGGCGATCACCAGGGCGGTGTCCGGGCGGATGGCGGCGGCCACCTGGTCGGGCCGGGCCCAGGTGACCTCGGTGCCGAGCAGGCCGGTGGCCAGGATGTGGTCGGTGCCGCCGTAGAGGGGGCGTACGGCGACCAGGTGGCGTCTGCCGTCGCGGGTGGCGGCGAGTACGGCGGCGGTGAGGGCGGCCATGCCGCTGGCGTAGGCGACGGCCTCGGCGGTGCCTTCCAGTTCGGCCAGGGCGGTTTCGAAGCGGGCCACGGTGGGGTTCCACAGCCGCTGGTAGACGGCGCTGGCGCCGGGGGGTAGCGGGTTGCCGGTGGCGAGCACCTCGTACGCGTCGCCGCCGTCGTCGACCGAGGGCAGGGGGTTGGTGGTCGACAGATCGATGGGCGGCACGTGGACGCCGAGGCCGGTGAGGTCTTCACGGCCGGCGTGCACGGCTCTGGTGTCCACGGTCGTCATGCCGACAGGATCGAATGATCAGTGCATGAAAGGCAACAGTTTCGCAGACAATTCGTAACACCTCCCTTCCTACTGCGCACTTGTTCGGTGGAGGATGATTCCATGTCCCTCGTATCGAATGATCTACGGCCGTTCGCGGCCCTCGACGACACCGACCGCGCGATCCTGGCGGAGTTGTCCGCCGACGGGCGGCTGCCGAACAATGCCCTGGCCGAGCGGGTGGGGGTGGCCCCGTCGACCTGTCTGGCGCGTACCCGGGCGCTGCGGCAGAGCGGAGCGATCCGCGGGTTCCACGCGGAGGTGGATCCGGCGGCGCTGGGTCTGCCGTTGCAGGCCCTGGTGTCGGTACGGCTGACCGAGCACGCGCGGGGGGCGGTGGACGCCTTCCGGGCCCGTTCGGTGCGGCTGCCGGGGGTGGTGTCGGTGTTCCATGTGGCGGGGGCGGAGGATTACGTGCTGCATGTACGGGCCGCGTCGGCCGAGGCGCTGCGGGACTTCGTGCTGGATCATCTGGCGGTGGATCCGGCGGTGCAGCACACCCAGACCAGTCTGATCTTCGAGCAGGCCCGCGGGTCGGGCTGATCACCTCCGCCCGGTCTGGGGAACAAATCCGGCATCTTCCGGGTTGGCAGCGGCTGTGATCGACGTACCGCTTTCTGTTCTGGACCTTGCCCCCGTCGCGGCCGGCGCCTCCGCCGGTGAGGCGTTGCGGCACACCACCGAGTTGGCCCGGCGTACCGACGAGTTGGGGTATCACCGGTTCTGGGTGGCCGAGCACCACAACATGCCGGCGATCGCCTCGTCGGCACCGGCGGTGCTGATCGCGCATCTGGCCGCGCACACCAGCCGGATCCGGCTGGGTTCGGGTGGGGTGATGCTGCCCAACCACGCGCCACTGGTGGTGGCCGAGCAGTTCGGCACCCTGGAGGCCCTGCACCCGGGCCGCATCGACCTGGGCATCGGGCGGGCTCCGGGTACGGATCAGATGACCGCCCTGGCGTTGCGCCGGACGATGGAGGGGCTGTCGGCGGAGAAGTTCCCCCAGGAGCTGGCCGCGCTGATGGACTTCTTCGACGAGGACCGCCCGGGGCGGATCATGGCCTCTCCGGGGCGGGGCCAGCGGCCGGCGGTGTGGCTGTTGGGTTCCAGTGGGTTCAGCGCCCAGTTGGCCGGGGCCCTGGGGCTGCCGTTCTCGTTCGCCCATCACTTCAGCGGGCAGCACACCCTGCCGGCGTTGGCCCTGTACCGGCAGAGTTTCCGCCCGTCGCGCTGGCTGGAGCGGCCGTACGCGATGGTGGCGGTGAACGCGGTCTGCGCGGAGACCGACGAGCGCGCCGAGTGGTTGGCCGGGCCGGCGGGGTTGTCGTTCCTGCGGTTGCGGTCCGGGCGTCCGGAGCCGTTGGCCTCGCCGGAGGAGGCGGCGGCGTACCCGTACACCGATCTTGAGCGGGAGTTCGTGGTGCAGCGGCGGGAGGGTCAGGCGACCGGGTCGCCGGAGACGGTGGCCCGGCAGTTGGGCGACCTGCTGACCCGGACCGAGGCGGACGAGTTGATGCTCACCACGATGGTGTACGACATCGCCGACCGGGTGCGGTCGTTCGAGTTGATCGCCGAGCGGGTCGCCGGGGGCCTGCGACGCTGAGTGAAGGCACAGGTGCGGGGCGCGGGCCGGACAGGTCTGGCGCATCCGCGACGGTGGCCCAGGTCACAGCGGTTCTGTGCCGCGAAACACGATCTTCATGGGAGCGTCACCCCCGCGACGCGGAGTCCGCTTAACTTTGTATCCGGTGGTGGTACGGCACTCTCCGGTCGGGACGGGTCGGGGGTGCCGCGGTGTGGGGCACCGGGCCGCAGTTGAGCGGATTCCGCGATTGCGGCCCGGTGCCTGTCCCTTTCTCAGGGCCTCAGCGCAGGTAGATGCGCGGGGCGGGCGGCGTGGCCATGCCGTCGCCGAGGAAGAAACTCGGATGCGGCGGCTGGTTGTAGGCGGTGTTCTGCCAGGCCACGGCCACCCGGTACTGCGGATCGTGCATCAGGGTGTGGATCCGGGTGCTGGTCGGGGTCGGGGTGCTGTAGATCCGCAGGGCCCGGCTGTCACTGGTACGCCAGACCACCTCTTCCCGCCAGTCACCGAGGATGTCGGCCGACAGGGCCGGGGTGGCCTTGGTGCCGTTGTTGGCGGCCACGTCGGCGCCGGTCAGCAGGCGGGTGTCGCCGTTGGGGCCGTACTTGTCGATGCGGGTGGCGTCGAGCAGTTCCCGCACCGGGTCGCCGTCCCACCAGATCAGGAAGTTGGTCGAGGAGGGTTTGCGGCCGACGTTCTGACCCCGGGTGTTGGCCAGGCCGCTGACCGCCGAGGACCAGGATTCCGCGCCGGGGCTGCCGGCCCAGATGTCGCCGGAGACACCCCGGCCGTTGTCCCCGCCGGGCGGGGTGGACCAGATGAGCTGGCCGGTGCGGGCGTCGGCGAGGTAGGAACTGGGTTTGCTGCCGTCCTCGTTGACCTTGAAGACCTCCAGGCCGGGTCGGGTCGGGTCGAGGTCGCCGACGTGCATGGCGTCGCCGTGACCGGTGGCGGTGGAGTGCAGTAGTCGACCGTTGTCGTCGATGGTGGCGGCACCGTAGACGATCTCCTGTCGGCCGTCTGCGTCGACGTCGGCCACGGACAGGTTGTGGTTGCCCTGTCCGGCGGCGGCGCCGTTGCCGCTGGTGTTGGAGTCGAAGGTCCACCGCTTGGTCAGGCTGCCGTTGCGGAAGTCCCAGGCGGCGATGACCGCCCGGGTGTAGTAGCCCCGGGCCATGATCAGCGAGGGGCGTTGACCGTCCAGGTAGGCGGTGGCGGCCAGGAACCGGTCGACCCGGTTGCCGTAGGAGTCGCCCCAGGAGGAGACGGTGCCTCGGGGCGGGTCGTAGTTGACGGTGGACAGGGCGGCGCCGGTACGACCGTCGAACATGGTCAGGTACTCCGGGCCGGCGAGGACGTAGCCGCTGGAGTTGCGGTGGTCGGCGCTGGCGTTGCCGATGACCTGTCCGGTGCCGGAGCGGGTGCCGTCGGCGGTCTTCATGGCGACCTCGGCGCGGCCGTCACCGTCGTAGTCGTACACCTGGAACTGGGTGTAGTGGGCACCGGCCCGGATGTTGCGGCCCAGGTCGATGCGCCACAGCCGGGCGCCGGTGAGGGTGTACGCGTCGACGTAGACGTTGCCGGTGTAGCCGGACTGGGAGTTGTCCTTGGCGTTGGAGGGCTCCCACTTGAGCACGAACTCGTACCGGCCGTCGCCGTCGAGGTCCCCGACGCCGGCGTCGTTGGCCGAGTAGCTGTACGCCTCACCGCTTCCGGTGGTGCCCCCCGGCGGGACCTGCAACGGTACGTCGAGGTAGCCGGCCGGGAACTGCAACGCCGGGGCGGAGTCGGCCTGTTCGACGCCGCCCACCACGGCCCGCACGGTGTACGCGGCACCGGCGGCGGCCCCGCTGTCCAGGTAGTTGGTGGCCCCGGTGATCGGGGTGGAGTTCACCCGGGTGCCGCCCCGGTAGAGGTTGAACGCCACCCCGGAGGTCTCGGTTCCCGACAGCCGCCAGGACACCAGGTTGCCCGATCCGGAACGCACGCTGACCAGCCCTCGGTCCAGGTTCTCCGCCTGCATCGCGCCCGGCGGCGGAGTCGTCGGCGGCGGGGTGGTCGGTGGTGGAGTCGTCGGAGGTGGTGGAGTCGTCGGCGGCGGGGTGGTCGGCGGCGGAGGTGGGGTGGTCGGGGTGGTGGCGCCGGTGCAGGTCGTGCCGTTGAGGGCGAAGCTGGCGGGGGCCGGGTTGGTGCCGCTCCACGAGCCGTTGAACCCGAAGGAGGTGCTGGCGTTGCTGCCGATGGTGGCGTTGTAGTCGACGTTGCGGGCGCTGACCTGAGCCCCGGACTGGGTGACGGTGGCGTTCCACGCCTGGGTGACCTGTTGGCCGGCGGCGGGCCAGGCCCAGGTCAGGGTCCAGCCGTTGAGGGGGTCACCGAGGTTGGTGACGGTGACGTCGGCGCCGAAACCGCCGCCCCACTGGTTGGTGATGCGGTAGTCGACGCGGCAGCCGGTGGCGGCGGCCGAGGCGGTCAGGGTGGTGAGGGTACCGGCGGCGAGGGTGACGGCGGTGGTGGTGGCGAGCACGATGACCCGACGGGCCGTGCGGGGCATGGATGTCCTCCGGTGGAGGTCGGGCGCGCGGCAGTTGTGGCTTCGCCGACCCTGCCCGAGGCCGGCGGGTGCCGCGCTGGCGGCAGAGATCCCGACGAATCGACGTCGGTAATTAGATTCCCGCGCAGTTGCGATGCTAGGGCACGCCCTTTCCACGCACAATCGCGGCGGATCGGTCTCCTGAGGACCTGGGTGGGCGGGACTCAGCGGTCAGCGGCGGAGAGGGCGGCGACTTCCTCCGGGGCGGAGTCGGCCTCGGAGGCGCCCTGCGCCGCGCCGGCTGCCTCGGCGATCACCCGCTGGCGACGGGCCCGCCGCACCAGTCGCACCGCCAGCAGCAGGGCGGTGACCCAACCGGCCGCCAGCAGCAGGTAGACCAGCACCGGCAGGGCACCGTCGAACTCGGCGGTACGCATCAGGATGCGGGCGTTGGTCAGCACGATCACGCCGCCGACGGCCGCGCCGAGCATCTGGGCGGGGACGATGCGTACCAGCCAGGCGGCGATCGGTGCGGCGATCAGGCCGCCGATGAGCAGGGCCAGCACGATCGGCAGCAGGAAACCCTCCGTACCCAGGCCGATGAGGAAGCCGAGGCTGGCCGAGACGGCGACGAGGAACTCGGAGGTGTCCACCGAGCCGATCACCTTGCGGGGTTCCATCCGGCCGCTGACCAGCAGCGCCGGGGTGGCGACCGGCCCCCATCCCCCACCGCCGGTGGCGTCGACGAAACCGGCGACCAGTCCGAGCGGGCCGAGGAAGCGCCCCCGCAGTCGGCCCGCGGTCGGGTTGCGGCGCAGCGGCCGGGAGAACCGCACCAGCAGGTACGCGCCGAGGGTGAACAGGATCGCGGCCATCCAGGGGGCGGCGGCCTCGGTGGAGAGTGAGCTGAGGAAGGTGGCGCCCGCGAAGGCACCGACCGCCCCGGGGATGGCGATGCGGATGACCACCCGCCAGTCGACGTTGCCGAACCGCCAGTGCGCGGTACCGGCGGCCAGGGTGGTGCCGATCTCGGCCAGGTGCACCGAGGCGGACGCCGCGGCCGGGGCGACCCCGACCAGGAGCAGCAGGGTCGAGGAGGTCAGTCCGTACGCCATGCCGAGCGCCCCGTCGACCAGTTGGGCGGCGAGCCCGACGAGCGCGATGACCAGCAGCTTGCGCACGGCCGCCCCCTAACTATTCGGCAACTCCTATCAACTTGGTCGAGAATGCGGCACCGGGGGGCCTTCGGTCAAGCCCCTGGTCGGTCAATGACGCGACTCCCCCGGCCTTCCCCCTTCCCCCCGAGGAGCGGGGTCAGGTCCAGGCGCGGGGGTCGGACACCAGGCGGGTGACCTGCTCCGGCAGAGTGCCCTGAGCCACGTCGGCGATGGTGACCAGTTCGAGGATCTGCCGTTCGTTGGCGCGCAGGGCGATCCAGACGTCCTGCAACGCGCGGGCCGCGCCCTGGTAACCGAGCTGCTCGGGCCGCTGCCCCCGGATGTGTGCCAACGGTCCGTCGATCACCCGGATCACGTCGGCCAGGGAGATCTCCTCGGCGGGTCGGGCCAGCCAGTAGCCGCCCTCGGGGCCCCGCTGGGCCTGCATGATGCCGCCCCGGCGCAGTTGCAGCAGGATGCTCTCCAGGAACTTCGGTGGGATGTCCTGGGCTCGGGCGATCTGGTCGGCGGTCACCGGACGGCCACGACCGACCCCGGGCACCGAGGCCAGTTCGGTGACCGCTCGAAGGGCGTAGTCAACCCGCGCGGAGAGTCGCATGGCGGACACGTTAGTCGGCCCGCCCCGCCACCCGGACGATCACCCCTGCACCTATCGGCTGACCCGGATGGTACGGCCGTCGATCGGGGCGGGATTCGCGCCGCTACGCAGAGGCCGTCAGCCGGTCGGGTCAGGCGCCGACGCGGCGCAGCAGACCCTCCTGGACGACGCTGGCGATGTGCCGCCCGTCGACGGTGAACAGCCTGCCGGTGGCGAGCCCTCGGGCCCCGGAGGCCGAAGGGCTCCAGCAGTCGTAGAGGAACCATTCGTCGGCGCGGAAGGGACGGTGGAACCACACCGCGTGGTCGAGGCTGGCACCGGCCACCCCACCGGGGCCCCACACCTCGCCGTGCACCGAGAGCACCGAGTCGAGCAGGGTGAGATCGGAGGCGTAGGTGAGGGCGCAGGCGTGCAGCAGCGGATCGTCGGGCAGCTTGCCGTCGATGCGCATCCACACCCGCTGGTGCGGGTCGGCGGGGCGGTCGCCGGGGCGTACCCAGCCGGGCTCGCCGACGTAGCGTACGTCGATGGGGCGGGGGATCTGCCCCCAGACGCCCAGCCGTTCCGGGTAGCGGGCCAGCCGGTCGGACATGGTGGGCACCTGCTCGGGCCCGGGTACGTCCGGCGGGACGGGGGCGTGGTGGTCCAGCCCGTCCTCGGGGCGCTGGAACGACGCCGACATGAAGAAGATCGGCTTGTCGTGTTGCAGGGCCACCGAACGGCGTACCGAGAAGGAACGGCCGTCCCGGATGCCCTCCACCTCGTATGTGATCGGCTCGACCGGGTCACCGGGGCGCACGAAGTAGCCGTGCAGCGAGTGGACCACCCGCTCCGGATCGACGGTGCGGCCGGCGGCGACCAGGGCCTGGCCGGCAACCTGGCCGCCGTACACCCGCTGGGGTCCGACCGGGGGGCTCATCCCCCGGAACGACCTGGTGCCGGTCGGCACCAGGTCGAGGACTTCCAGCAGTTGGTCTACGGCGGCCTGGCCGACGAGTACCTGGTCGTCGCTCACTGCAGGGCTCGCGCCGAGGCGGCGTCGACCAGCGAACCGAGCTGGTGCACCCGCAGGGTGTTGGTCGAGCCGGGGGTGCCGGGCGGGCTGCCCGCCACGATGACCACGTAGTCGCCGGGGTTGCCCCGGTTGAGTCCGAGCAGCGCCTGGTCGACCTGCCGGAACATGTCGTCGGTGTGCTGGACGAACGGCATCAGGAAGGTCTCCACCCCCCAGGAGAGGGCGAGCTGCTGGCGCACCTCAGGGACCGGGGTGAAGGCCAGCAGGGGCAGGTCGCAGTGCAGCCGGCTGAGCCGTCGCACGGTGTCGCCGGTCTGGGAGAAGGCGACCAGGGCCTTGGCCCCGATGGCCCGGGCGATCGAGGAGGCGGCGACGGTGAGGGCCCCACCGTGGGTACGCGGGTCGTGCTGGAGGCGGGGTACGGCGATCGAGCCGGACTCCGTGGTGCTGACGATCTTGGCCATGGTGCTGACCGTGAGGACGGGGTACTTGCCCACGCTGGTCTCGCCGGAGAGCATCACCGCGTCGGCGCCGTCGAGCACCGCGTTGGCGACGTCGGAGGCCTCAGCACGGGTGGGCCGGGAGTTCTCGATCATCGAGTCGAGCATCTGGGTGGCCACGATGACCGGCTTGGCGTTCTCCCGGCACAGCTGCACGGCGCGCTTCTGCACCAGCGGCACCTCGTCCAGCGGCAGTTCCACGCCGAGGTCACCCCGGGCGACCATCACCCCGTCGAAGGCCAGCACGATCGCCTCAAGGTGGTCGACCGCCTCCGGCTTCTCGACCTTGGCCAGCACCGGCCGGTGTACGCCGACCTCGCTCATGATGCCGTGACACAGCTTGATGTCGTCGGCGGAGCGGACGAAGGAGAGCGCGACCAGGTCCACCCCGAGCCCGAGGGCGAAGCGCAGGTCCTCGGCGTCCTTGTCGGACATGGCGGGCACGCTGACCGCCACGTTGGGCAGCGAGACGCCCTTGTTGTTGCTGACCGGTCCACCCTCGGTGACCAGGACCCGGATGTCGTTGCCGGTGACGTCGGTGACCTCCACGGCCACCCGGCCGTCGTCGATCAGCAGCCGGTCGCCGGGCTTGACCTCCTGCGGCAGCTTCCGGTAGGTGCAGGACACCCGCTCCTTGCTGCCCAACACGTCGTCTCCGGTGATCACCACGGAGTCACCGGTGCGCCACTCGTGCGGGCCGTCGGCGAACCGGCCCAGGCGGATCTTCGGCCCTTGCAGGTCGGCCAGGATGGCCACCGGCTTGCCGGTCGCCTCGGATGCCTCGCGGACCAGGTGGTAGACCGCCTCGTGGTCGGCGTGGCTGCCGTGGCTGAAGTTGAGCCTCGCCACATTCATGCCGGCCTCGACGAGCCCGCGAATACGCTCGGGGGACGAGGTGGCGGGGCCAAGAGTACAAACGATCTTCGCGCGGCGTGTCACGCCCATCAGGCTAGTCTCTCCTCCGGGTCGGACCATGGGCCGACCCCTTGCGCAAAGCGGAACAATTGTCCAACGGCGCGCGACATGCGCGCGCTGCCGGCGGGCGGGGACCACACCGGAACGTCGATGGCGGGCAACAGCGACCGCGCGCCGGAATGGTACGCCTCCCAGTCCAGGTTGCGCTGAGCCGCACCGTCCCGACAACCGCCGGTGACCGCACGATGACCGAAGGCCAGCTACCCGCTTCGGCTCAGCTTTCCGTCCTGACCAGCGGAAACTCCAGTGAGCCGGCCGGGCAGAGGAAAGTCATCACGTCCACCCGGTAGAGCCCGGCCTGTACCGCCGGGTCGGCTTCCATCACGGTGCGCACGTCGTCGACCGAGCCGGTGCGGGCCAGCCCGAAGCCCAGGGGCGGGTCCGGTTGCCGGGCCTTGCCGTCGACCGCGCCGGAGACCAGGATGATCCCCCGCTGCTGGAGGGCCTGCATGTGCTCGGCATGCTCGGCCTGCAACCGCTGGACGGTCTCGGCGGGCAGGGCCCGTCCGGCCGCGCCGGGATACAGCACGATGCACTCGTACGTGTCGAGCGCGAAGTCCAGATGCGGCTCTGCGGTCATGACGCTCCCTTCCGCGGCCCGCCTGCCCTTTTCGCGGCCCACCTGCGCCCGACGGCGGCACACACGCCGGTACCCCAGCCTCCCACGAAGCAGCAGGCCGTACCGGCTGCTCAGCCGATCCCGGTCCGGTGCTCCCGTGACCCGGGCAGGGTGCGGCGACGACGGCTAGATTTGCCGACGAGGACGATCTAGACGATGGGACTGACGCATGGCTAGCAGCGCTGACACTCGACCCGCCAAGGCCGCCGGCACCTACCGGATCGGTGGCGACCTGACCGTCGACCGGCTCGGCTACGGGGCCATGCAGATCACCGGCCCGGGTGTGTGGGGCGACCCGAAGGACCCGGCCGAGGCGGTACGGGTGCTGCGCCGGGCGTACGAGCTGGGGGTGACCTTCATCGACACCGCCGACTCGTACGGGCCGTTCGTCTCCGAGTTGCTGATCAAGGAGGCGCTGCACCCGTACGCCGATGATCTGGTCATCGCGACGAAGGCCGGGCTGTCCCGCAGCGGTCCGAGCGACTGGCGTCCGCTGGGGCGGCCGGAGTACCTGCGTCAGCAGTGTGAACTGAGCCTGCGCCATCTCGGCCTGGAGAGCATCGGGCTCTACCAGTTGCACCGGATCGACCCCAAGGTGCCGTTGGCCGACCAGCTCGGGGAGCTGGTGCTGCTCAAGGAGGAGGGCAAGATCCGGCACATCGGGCTGTCCGAGGTGACCGTCGAGCAGATCGAGGCGGCCCGCCAGATCGCCCCGATCGCCTCCGTGCAGAACCTCTACAACCTGGTCAACCGCAAGGCCGAGGAAGTCCTGACCTACTGCGAGGGCAACGACATCGCCTTCATCCCGTGGTACCCGATCGCCACCGGCGAACTGGCCCGCCCCGGCGGCCCGCTGGACGCGATCTCCACCGAGCACGGTGCCACCCCCGCCCAGCTGGCCCTGGCCTGGCTGCTGCGCCGCTCTCCCGTCATGCTCCCCATCCCCGGCACCTCCTCGGTGGCCCACCTGGAGGAGAACGTCGCCGCCGCCCAGGTCACCCTGACCGACACCGAGTACGAAACCCTCTCCACCCCCACCCCCTGACCCACCCCTCCCCCCACCGCACCCCAGCCCCTCCGCGCCCCGCTCCTTCGCGATCTTGCACTTTCGGTCGCCCAAGTGCGGCTTCTGTCCAGTTATGCCCCGGCAGAAAGTGCATGATCGACGGGGCGAGGGGGGGTGCGGGGCGAGGGGGGCGCGGGGCGAGGAGTGAGGGCGGGGGCGAGGGAGGGGGTGGCGGTGTGGTTAGAGGGCCAGGCAGGAGGGGTTGATGGGGTGGTCTCGGAGGGCTTGGCGGATGATCGAGTAGGTGGTGCCGTCCACGACCAGGGCCAGGTGGCCTACCACGCGTAGGGGGCACTTGGCCTGGATGAGGACGTTCGTCGCGCCGTCGGCCAGCGTGGCGTTGTCGACCGGGCGGACGAGTTCGTCCTGCCAGGTGCGTACGGTGGTCCAGCGGACCGAGCCCGGAGTGTCGTCACCCGCGTTGAGGGCGGCGAGGAACGACGAACCGATGGTCATCTGCTGACAGGCGACGATTCCGGCGCAACTGCCCAGGCCGAGGAACGCCAGCAGGTTGGCGACGTAGGTGCCGTACTGGGGGGTGCCGAGGCTGACGTAGCGACCGATGGTGGCGCCGCCCCCGAGGTTCTTGATGTAGTACCGGCTGACCAGGCCACCCTCCGAGTGGGCGACCAGGTCGACCTTGGCCGCGCCGGTGCTGGCGCGAACCTTTCCGACGAAGGCGCGCAGGCTGCCGGCGGAGGCGACGATGTCGCCGAGCCCGAGATTGGGCAACTCGTAGACCCAGACCCGGTAGCCGTCGGCGCGCAGCCGGGCGGCGAGCGGCTGGTACACCGCGGCGATGCCGCTGAGCCCGCCGACCACGATCACCGGGTTGGCACCGGCGAGGGCACCGAGCCCGTCGCCGGCCGCGCTGGTGGCCGACGCATCGGCGGCTGTGCTGGTGGCCGGTGTTTCGGCGGCCACCGAAGGGCCCGTGGTGGCCGGTGCTTTGGCAGCCACCGGAGCGGCCGAGGCGGCGGGTGCCGACAGAACGGCGGCGAGGGTCAGCGCCAGGACGGGAACAGCCTTTCGGAGCAGCATCGCTGCACCTCCCAAGGGGAGAAGCCCCGGGGTTGCCGGGGCAAGGGTGGGGGGTGTCCGATCGACCGTGCAATGATGATCCCGTCACAATCCAGAAACGTCAATGAAAAGTTACGCTCGGGTAGACCTAGCTTCACCAGGCATCCGAGCTACCGACGGTCCACATACGACAAACGCCGCCCGTACCCACCGGGGTACGGGCGGCGCAAGGTCGCGGACAGGCTCAGCTTGCGGTGGTCACCTCCGGCTCGGGGTCGGGCCGCGCCGGGCTGTTCTTGACGTACGTCGGGTGCAACTGCACCGGCTTCGCCTCCTGCTCGCGGCGCTGGCGTGCCCGCACCCGCAGGTTGAGGAACTCCACGAAGATGGAGAAGGCGATCGGCCCGTACACGTAGCCCTTCGGGATGTGCTGGTCGAAGCTCTCCGCGATCAGGCTCGCGCCGATGATCAGCAGGAAGGACAGGGCCAGCATCTTCACCGTCGGGTGCTGGTTGACGAAGTTGCTGACCGCAGCGGCGGAGACCAGCATGATGATCATCGCGATCACCACGGCGGCGATCATGATCGCCAGCTCGTCGACCATACCGACCGCGGTGATCACCGAGTCCAGCGAGAAGACGACGTCCAGCACCAGGATCTGGGCGATCACCGAGCCGAAGGACACCACCTTCTTGTTCGACTGGCCGTGGTCGGAGCCCTCCAGGTGTTCATGGATCTCGTACGTCGCCTTGCCGACCAGGAACAACCCGCCGAGCAGCAATATCAGATCCCGCCCGGAGATCTCCTGCCCGAGCACGGTGAACATCGGCGCGGTCAACCCGATGATCCAGGACAACGAGCCCAGCAGCAGCAGCCGGGTGATCAGGGCCAGCGAGATGCCGATCGTACGGGCCCGGGCCTGCTGATGCTCGGGTAGCCGGCCGGACAGGATCGAGATGAACACGACGTTGTCGATGCCCAGCACGATCTCCAGCAGGAGCAGGGTCGCGAAGGCGATCCACAGCTCGGGACTGGTCAAGAATTCCATTCCATCCTCGACTCTCAGGACGCCGCCGGGCGGGGCACCCGGAACCATCGGCGATCTGCGCAAGCATGGCGTACCGCGTCACCTCCCGCACCGCAACCCCGCCCGACCGGCGACGCGGTGACGGCGGGCTGCCCACCACCGCCGCCGACCTGGGCCCGCCCTGCGCCGGGAATCGGGCGTGAGTCGGACCGCCGATACGGATGTCGAATAATTGTCCAGATCCGCATGGGAAATCTTCTACAATCGTCGGACCCGACTGCGTGAAACCCGATTGGAATCGAAGCCGCAGCGGCTACCGGATGCGGCACGGTAGCCAGGAGAACGATTCCTGACAGGATCGCGGACGACAATTGAGGAAATCTTGAGATTGGCCTCAGAAACGGCCGCCCAGCAAAATTGCCCCATTTGCTGACTGCGGTTTCCTGTGCTTAGGTGACGTGCTAGATCCACCCGATCACTGTGGAGGGCTTTTCATGCGTCAAGCTGTGCCGTCAACGTCACCAAGTCGGGTAAAGCGTCACATCGCGGTCGCCGCCGCACTGCTCATCGGCCTTCCCGGAATGGCGGTGTCGATTTCCGCCCCGGCAGCCGCCCAGCCGCTCGAATCGCACTGCGGAAACGAGACCGGCAACAAGTCGGTCCAGGGCTTCATCAGCCACGAGGAACTGCGCCGCAGTCTCCAGCAGATCGAGCACACCAGCAAGGGCAAGGTCAAGGTCGACGTCGCCGGCTACTCGAACCAGGGTCGCGAGATCTGGTCCGCCCGGGTCGGCGAGGGCGACACCGTGGTGATGGTCCAGAGCCAGATCCACGGCAACGAGATGCACGGCACTCCCGCCCTGCTCGACGCCCTGCGTACCCTCGGCAACAACTCGAAGCGGTCCGAGGAGATCCGCAAGGCGGTCACCATCGTCGCCGTGCCGAAGCTCAACCCGGACGGCGGCGAGCTGGTCACCCGGCAGAACGCGCGGCCCTGGAGCGATGTCGTCGCCGACTTCCCGCAGCTCGCCAATGCGCGTACGGCGTGGAACTACAACTCCCGGCTCGGCGGGTTCGACGTGAACCGCGACTTCCACCCCAACCTGGACTACGTCCCGCAGCCGGGTGACTTCCCGGGGAACAGCGCCTCCACCGGCTGGTACATCACCCCGGAAGCGCAGGCGTCCCGTGACGTCTACCGCGCGCTGGAGCGGGAGTTCGGCACCGTCGACGTCTTCGTCGACCTGCACAACCAGGCCGCCTGCTACACCGGCGTGGGAATGGACGACTACACCACCCTCTCCATTTCCGGGCGCTTCATCTCGAACCCCGCCCAGCACGGTAACTGGCCGAAGTTCGACTACGACGCCGCACGCCGGGTGAACGTCGCGGTGTACGACGCCCTCCAGTCCGGCAACTCGCCGCAGAGCAAGGTGACCCTGTACCCGCAGAACACCAACCTGCCGGGCACCGCGCTGGGTTCGTACGCCCTGCGGGGTAGCGCGAGCATTCTGTTCGAGACCCGTGGGCAGACCCAGTCCTGGGGCCAGAAGCAGCACGGAATGCTCACCAAGCAGATCGAGGACGGGCTCTTCGGGATCTTCAACTCGATCACCGACGGGACGCTGAACACCATCGACCCCGAGCGGTACGAGCTCATCCCCGAGCGGATCAACGCGCCGCGTAACTGAACCGAGTAGCAGGATTGTCGCCCCGGCCGTCAGGCCGGGGCGACACCCGTTTCGGTCGCCGGTGTCAGGCCCCGCCAGTGAGCCGAGGGCACGCGGACACCCGCGCGGATCAGGGCCGCGCGGATCAGGGCCGCGCGGATCAGGGCCGCGCGGGGAACTGGGTGAGGAAGGCCCGCCAGGCGGCCGGGGTGAAGGTCAGCGCCGGGCCGGTCGGATCCTTTGAATCGCGTACGCCGACCACACCGGGCAGGTTGTCGGCCACCTCGACGCAGGCGCCGCCGTTGGTGGAGGAGCGGGATGAGGTACGCCACCGCGCGCCGGTCAGGTTGCCCATGTCTTCGCCGCCTCCTTGAGCACGTCGAGTGTCTGGCCCAACGGGAGGGCTTCGCTCCGGACCGCGTCCCACGCCAGGCCCAGGCTAGCAACCGAATCCGGCTGCCCCACGATTTGTGCTGCCACCTGATTGTCCATATAGGCAGCCCGCGTCCCATCAGGCAGGTCAGCCAGGATGAACGCCCCGGCCAACCCTGAATAGATGCCAGCCGACAGCGGCACAACGTGCAACTGAATATGCGGCTGCTCGGCACAGGTGAGCAGGTGTTCAACCTGCTCGGCCATCACCTCCGGGCCACCGCAGGCCCGTCGCAGCACCATCTCGTCCAACACCACGAACAACTGCGGGCTCGGGTCGCGGTCGAGCACCGCCTGTCGCTGCATCCGCGCGTCGACCCGCTGATCAAGGTCGGCAACCGGGGTACGCGCGGCCCGGAAGGTCGCGCGGGCGTACGCCTCGGTCTGGAGCAGGCCCGGCACGAAGGAATGCTCATACCAGCGCAGCGCGGTGGCCTCCCGCTCGATCTGGATCAACTCGCGCAGCCAGACCGGGGAGGCATCCCCCTTGACCAACTCGTCCCAGAGGGTCGCGAAGTAGCCGCCGGTCTCCAACGCACCGTCCACCGCGGTCAGATAGGGCAGGGTCGGCGGCTTCGTGCCGGTCTCGATCGCGCTCACCTGCGAATCCGAGCAGAAGACCCGCTCGCCGAGTTGCGCCTGAGTGAGCCCGGCGGCCCCACGCCGACGCCGCAACTCACGAAGCAGGTACTCCGAGGGCGAGATTCCCACGACTTCCACACCCTTCCCCGGCGCTGTGCACCGTTCCGCGCCCATTCGAGCCTGGCCGTTACTTTCCGCGATCGCGCGCTGACTATTCACACCGTATGGGGCGTACGTCCAGGGTGGAAGTAGCACGGCGCGCCTGGTGGAGGTCGATCCCCCCGACCCGGCGGGCGCGTACGTGGCGGGGGTCGCTGCCGGATGTCCCCACCGCAGCGACCCCCCATCCAGAGCACCGCAGGCGATTCGCGCCCGTGGCGGGAAGTGGCCGTGGCCATCGGTCCGCCACACCGACCAGACGAGGAGGCGCCCGTGACATTGCCCAGGCCCGCGAACGCTGTCCCCGTCTCGCGCTGGAGGAGTCGCCCGGCCACCCCGGTCCCCGGTCAACGGGACGACGGCACCCCACGGGTCACACCCGGCGTCTACCTGCTGACCCGCGAGGCGTCACCGCAGTTCGCCAGGCCGATAACGGTACGGGTGATCCGTGAACTGACCGACCGGAACAGCTACCACGGCTGGGCCTGGATCCAGGCGTACGTACTCGACCACAACGGCGACGCCGTCCAGCGCCGGGAACTGTTCGTACGGCCGGTCGGGCTTCGACCCGTACCCCCGCCGAGCAGAAGCCGGGCTCGGAGCCAGCGGCTCGGCACGACCGGGGGCGACCGGTGAGGCGGGCGCACCTGCGCGATCACGTCCCGTCCCGCCCGACCTGGCGCTGCCAAGCCTGCGGCAGCTCCTGGCCCTGCTCACCGGCGAAGCTGCGCCTGCTCGCCGAGTACCGAGGCAACATGCCGGGGCTACTCGTCCACCTGGTGACCCTGCGCGAACAGGCCACCGAACAGCTCGCCAACCTGCATCCCGACGCCTACCCGAACCTGCACCAACGCTTCACCGACTGGGTGCCGATCCGCACCGAGCCTTAGACGCCCGACCCAGGTAAACAAGAGCTGGTTGCCGTCGTGGCGCAGTAGGTCGCAGGAGATGCCGGCCAGGGTAGGGCGGAATTGTCTCCCCTGGTCGCTAGGCTTGTGGCAGACGGACTCAGGGCAGGAGATCTCGGAGCTGGGAAGGAGGTGCCGCCGGTGGTCAACGCACACGACGTTGCGGCGGCGGTATTGAGCGAACTCGGCCCGATGACCGCCATGAAGCTGGAAAAGCTCGTCTACTACTGCCAGGGCTGGCACCTGGCGCGCGAGGGGCATCCCCTGTTTCAGGAGCCGATCGAGGCGTGGCGCGAGGGCCCGGTGGTGCCACTCCTCTACCGCCACCACCGAGGGCAGCGCATCGTGTCCGAGTGGCCGCACGGCGAGCCGTCGCACTTGACACCGCCCCAGACAGCCACGGTCCGTTGGGTGACCGAGAGCTACGGCCGGTTCTCCGCCACCGAACTGTCGACAATGACCCACAATGAGCTTCCATGGCGCGTCGCCCGAGGCGCCCTTCCCGAGTCCGCAAGCTCGACAGAACAACTCAATGTCGAACTCATGCGGACATACTTCGCCCGGCAAGTGGCCAGCGTCGAAACCGCTGTCACCCTCGCCTCCGCGAACGCCGCACTCGAAGGCGTCGAGTTCGACGAGGACTGGCAGAACAAACTTCGCGATGTCGCCTCCGGTGTCATAGACGCCGACGAGCTGATCGCTCAGGAAATCGCCCGGATCCGCGGTGACCGAGACTGACCCGTACTGCTGGCCAGGCTCAGACTGCCTGAGGAACAATCTGGGCATTTCCGACACCAAGCAACTGCACGAAGTCGAATCCAGACTGGCCTCGATCCGTGAAGTTCAAGCCTCCCGGATGATCCTTCCCGGCAACTATGGCTTGGAGCACCTCCAAGATTTCCACCGGCACCTCTTCGCTGCCGTGTACCCGTGGGCCGGAGAAACCAGGACAGTCGACATCAGCAAGCCTGGCGCAAGGTTCTGTCACTGGCGCTTCATCGACGATCAAGTAAGCGCCATCCTCAGTCGACTCCCCGAGGATGGCTTCTTACTTGGTCTGCGTCCGGATGCGTTCGTCGAAACCCTCGCGCACTACTACGGTGAGCTGAACGTGTGCCATCCCTTTCGTGAGGGCAACGGACGAGCCATCCGTTCGTTCCTGCGACAGCTAGCGGCGGCAGCCGGTTACCTGCTCGACTGGTCCGAACTGAACGCGGAAGCAAACATCAGCGCCTGCCAACAGCACCTCATCACGACCGACCTCGGCCCGCTGATCACAGTGCTGCGCCCCGTCGTACGGCGACTGCCCTGAGACGCTGCCGTTAGCCGGCCTACGACGGCCCTTCCAGCAGGCCACGGGCCAGCGCGTCCGACCTGATGTCGAAGAGGGACACCGACTTGCCCTGTCTCTGCACTTTCCAGGCACTCCAGCCGTTGATCGCCGGCTTGCCCGTGGCCGCAGAAGCAGCGGGTGAGGGTGACTCGAATTTCTCGCCGCTGTCCAACTCGATTTGTCCGTCGCTGTTTACCAGCGCCGTGTACTTCGCTTTCTTGTAGGTGAGAGTCAACTTCTCGGCTGCCACAAGGGCACCCACCTCGACCAGACGAGCAGTGGTGACGCCTCCGAAGTGAGCACGGGTCCGCCGAGCGGCTGCCTTGGAGGCAGGCAGCACAGCAACCTCGCTACTGGGCGGCAGGGTGATCCCAAGTCGTCCCGGATTCCAGATGATCTCGCATAGCCGCTCATACAGCCGCTGACGCAACTCGATCGCCGCCTGATCGAACCGAGCCACGCTGTGGAGAAGCTTCTCCAGGCGGTGCTTTCGAACGACCCCGTCCGTAAAGGGCTTATTCCGCTGATAGGTCACGGGATGCAGGGACGCCGCAAGGTGATTCTGACCTCGGTACCACTCCACTTTGTCTTCGAAGGGTGCGTCCTGGTAGCTGGCGTTATGCGACTTGCGCAGCAGCAACAGTGCACCGAAGCGGTTGCGTTGGCTACGGAAGTTTGCCTCGGTCCGCACCTCTGATTGATATCGCTCGAATTTGTCCGCCCAGATGTGCTCAACCTCAAACGGCTCCTTCTTCGACAGAAAGCGCTCAATCTCGTTTGGCTGACCGCACTCGACCTCAACAAAGGCAGTGAGACGAGCCAACAGGTAGCGAACCTGAGCGAGGTTATCCGGCCTCAGACCGAAGAGCCGGACGGCCGTGAAATCGACGTCCAACTCGGCTACCCGCCGACCCAACACCTTGGACAACTCGTCGATGTCCCGAGCTTTCCGCAACTCCATTATGAGCGGAAAGAGCTCCCGGTACAGGTTGTCCGGCTTGCGAAACTTGTTGTTGACTATCATTCGCACATAAACGAGATCCAGGAATCCTGAGACGAGGCGGATCTTTTCCCGAAACTGGACGGCTGTATCGTCAGGCTGCACGGCTGCCAGCAGGAACGGCATCTGGACAAGCTCGTTGCGGGCGTTGTAGAAGACTGCCTCCAGTCCAGGCTCGAAGACCTGCGTCGCGGCACTCAACGTACTGAATCTATCGGCGAGTAGAACCAAGTCACGCTCGATAAATCGAGCGAAGTCAGGCGCGTAGCGCAGACCCATCCGCCTTACAGCATTGTCCTGAACCCAACCGTGGAAGGAGACCCCAATATTTCCTGCTTCCTCCAAGTCTTCAGCGTATCGACCAATCAGCATCGCCTGGAAGAACTTTGTGGGTGCCTGCGCGTCAGAGGCCCCCAGAGTGACCAGCATCTTGGTCCAGGCATTCCCCAGACGAGGCAGGTTGTCATCGTTCCTGGCCCGTCGAAGCAAGAAGCTCTTCAGCAGATCAGCCGGGCCGAGCTGTACGCCCCGGTCGTTCATCGTCTCGAAGATCTCCCAGCCTTGCTGACGGTCGTTCGCGTTGATGCCGACCAGACAGACTCGGTTGAGCAACCAGTGGATGAAGAGGGGCAGCGCCTCGTCCCGGATGTAGTCCGGCAGCAGCTCGACTATCTCCTGGCTGCGCTCGTACAGGTTGGCGACCGAAGGGGCGGAATCAGCCGACAGCGTCACCGGCTTGTCGTCGTAGATCATCTCAAGTAGGGCGGCGCGCTCTGGCGAGCGTATGGCGTACGCGCGTTCGCCATACGATGTGCCCGCGATCAGAGGCTCCAGGGCATTGATGTCGTTTCGGTACTCCGGCCGTTCCGCCTCTAGAGCCAGCCGCCTCAGGTGGATGAGGAGCAGATGCAGTGTCGTGATGCGCTGCTGTCCGTCTACCAGTGCCGCCAGGTCGTCGTCCTGGTAGTAGACGAAAGGCCCGAGGAAGTAAGGACGGTAATGCCGGGCTGCCTTCCGCTCATGACCGGGCTTCCACTCCAACCGGAAGTGGCTGGTCAAGTCGTCGAGCAACGCCTTGACATCCTTACGTCCCCAGCTGTACTCGCGCTGATACGGGTCGAGCTTGAACTGGAATTGGGTGAACAGTGTGTGGATGGTGAAGCCATCGCCACGGATCGGCGCGTCGGACATAAGGAACCTCCACCAGATCAGGGACCCTGGGCAGCAGGATCGTCAGGCCGGTTTCGAGTCGGAGCTGCCAAGCGCGTCGGCTATGGCGGCGAATTCGCGCAGGGCGGCCTGGAGGTCTTCGACGATCTCCTGAGCGATCACCTCGGGCGGCAGCAGGGCGTCGGCGTCCTCCAGCGAAGCGTCGCGTAGCCAGGTGATGTCCAGGTTCACCTTGTCCCGGGCGATCAACTCGTCGTAGCTGAACGCCTTGAACCGTTCGGACTCCACCCGCTCGCTGCGGTCCTTGCCGGGCAGATAGCAGTCCACGAAATCCTGGAGATGTTCGCGGCGCAGCGGGTTCTGCTTGAGGGTGAAGTGCTGGTTGGTGCGGAAGTCGTACACCCAGAGCTTCTGGGTCCAGGGTTGTTCGCGGGCCCGCTTGCGCTCGAAGAACAACACGTTGGCCTTGACCCCACCGGCATAGAAGATGCCGGTGGGCAGGCGCAGCAGAGTGTGCAGGTCGTACTGCTTGAGCAGTCGACGGCGGATGGTCTCCCCCGCGCCGCCCTCGAAGAGGACGTTGTCCGGCAAGACGACGGCGGCCCGGCCGTCGATCTCCAGCAAGGATGCGATGTGCTGCACGAAATTGAGCTGCTTGTTGGCGGTCGCCGCCCAGAAGTCGGTCCGCTCGATCTCGCGCTCCTCGCGGGAGGCCTTGCCAGTCTCGGTCACCGACCGGATCGTGGAGCTTCGCCCGAACGGCGGGTTCGCCAGCACCAGGGTGTGCCGGCGGGCTGGCGGGTTACCCAGCGCGTCACCGATGGTGATCAGCGAGTTCCCACCCGGGGTGCCGATGCCGTGCAGCAGCATGTTCATGGCGGCCAGCCGTGCCGTGCCCTCGACCAGTTCCGTACCGGTTATGGCGCCGGAGGCAAGTCGGCGCCGCTGATCCGGGGTGAGGCTTGCGCCGTGGTGTCGCTGGATGTACTCGAAGGCGGCGAGCAGGAAACCACCGGTGCCGCAGGCCGGATCGGTGATCGTGTCGTCCGGGGTCGGCATCATGCAGTCGACCATCGCGGCCGTCAGCGCCCGAGGGGTGAAGTACTGTCCTGCCCCCGACTTGGTGTCCTCCGCGCCCCGGACCAGCAACTCCTCGTACGCATCGCCCTTGACGTCGACACCGGTCCCGGACCAGTTCTCCTGGTCGATCAGGTCGACGATCAACCGCTTCAGCTTCGCCGGATCTTGGATCTTGTTCTGCGCCTTGCGGAAGATCGTGCCGAGCGTGCCGCCTTCCTTGGCCAGCCCAGCCAGAATGTGCCGGTACTGCACCTCCAGCGCGTCACCCTCGGCGTCGAGCAGGGTCTGCCAACTCAACGCGGGAGGCACGATCTGCTCCGGCAGCATCGGCCGCTTGGCCCGCTCGTCGGCCATCTTCAGGAACAGCAGGAAGGTCAACTGCTCCACATAATCGATGGTCGACACACCATCGTCGCGCAGCACGTCACAGTAGTTCCAGAGCTTCTGCACCAACCGACGCGAATCCACAGTGCTCACAGCGGCAGTGCCTCCTGCTGGTAGTCATCGCCGGTCACCCTGGTCGGCGGTGCCGGCAAGTCTTTCTTCGTACGCCGAGGACGAGACTTCTGCTTCGGCAACGCCACCTCGCGCTCAGCCCGGACTCGCGCCAACGACTCCGATGCTGGCTCGTCGTTTGCGTCCTGCGGCACAAGCCGCCCAGCAAATGCATCTGCCAGCAACGACGCGCGAAGGTGAACTGCCTTCTGCCGGGCAGTCGCCACCGCCTTCTCCATGCCATCCAACATGGACAGGTACGTCTCGGCCGTCTGCACCAGCGCTTCCTGCTCATCGCGGGGAGGAACAGGGACGGGAAACTGCCGCATCTTGCCGAGGCTGATAGAAGCCAGGTTAACGCTCTGTAGACCGTTGACCTCGAACCAGCGCCGCCCGAATCCGTTCGCGTGCCACGCCAACAACTTCGGGTGCAGCACCTCATCCCTGATGCGAGCACGAAAAACATGGTTCTGGTGGATGCAACCGGCTATCTGCCCTTCCCACACCCAGCCTCGACCCAACTTGTCCCGGTCACCGCCCTCATTGAGCAGCACATCGCCGGGAACCAACCGCAACTGCTCTGCCTTCTTTGGGGGCACCCGGATCCGCGTCACCTCCGCAAGATCGAGACGAGCACGTTGCACGTTCGCCACCCGGAGGTAGGGGACCTCCACAAAGTCGGGATTCGACTGCCGCTTGGCATCCTTTGTCACACCACCAATGACATCGGCAATCTCCCCCAGCCGCTTCCACTGCCACGTGCCCGGAATGTCTGGCAGTTCACCATCAACTACACCGGCAGGCTCAGGCAATTGGGCCAAACTCCGTGAAACTCCGCTCGAGAGACGACCGACACCAGCTAGATACATAATCTGATCGCGAAATCGATCCATACGTTGGATGATCGCCGCCAGCTCACTCGAACCAATATCGAGCCTCGACAGCAGGTTATCGAGAGCAGCGCCGATGCGGTGCTGCTCGGCGAGCGGCGGCAACGGCACGGGGAAGTTCTTGATCGTCGTTAGGCTAATAGAAGCCAAGTTGACGCTTTGCAGGCCGTTCTGTTGGAACCACTTCTGCCCGAAACTGTTGGCAAACAGCGCAAGGAGCTTCGGCGCTAGGACCCCGTCGATGATGCGGGCGCGGAAGACGTGGTTCTGGTGGATGCATCCTGGGATCTGATCTTCCCAGACCCAGCCTCGGCCAAGCTTGTCGCGGTCCCCTCCTTCGTTGAGAAGGACATCCCCATACTGAAGGCGCAGAGACTCTGCCTTCTGCTCAGGGACTCGGATAGTGGCGACGTTCGAAAGATCCAGGTAGCCACGCTGAACGTTGGCGACCCGGAGGTAGGGAACTTCGACGTAGCTTGGATCATTTTGTCGCTTACTATCCTTCGTGACTCCGCCGACAACCTCTGCGATTTCACCGAGGTTTGTCCACGTCCAAGATGGCGGAATCTCGAACGGATGCGTCACGCGGAAAGTTCCTGGTTCAGTTCGGTGAGGAGGGGTTCGGCGCGGGGGCCGAAGGTGTTGGCGTAGCCGTCGATGCCGCCGCGTTCGGTGAAGGGGGCGCCATCCAGGTCGTCGGGGGTGATCTCCACGCTTGTCGCTATCACGTTCTTGATCCTCTCCAGCCACCACACTTGGTCGGCAGTGAAGGTAGCTCCCGCCTGTTCCTGGCGCAGCAGCCACCCTCGGAAGCGTTCCTCGATCACGCTGCGGTAGGGCCGCAGCTCGGTGTCCAGCCCCAGTTCGTAGCGGATCAAACTGACCAGGTCGGTGACGCTGCGGGTGCCGGGGGCCTCGGCGGTGCGGCCGAGCAGGACGTACGCCTTCCAGAGCGATTCGGCCGTCCAGGCTTGCGGTGGTCGGGCGATCCGCCGGGCCAGATCGTTGAGTTCGGCGTACCCGATCCGACCGCGCCCCTCGTAGAAGACCTGAAGGGCGGTGATCTCCGCGCGGTGGTCTTCCAGGTAGGCGTGCCAGTCCTTGACCATGTTCTGGGCCAGATCCTCGGCCGGTACCCCGTGAGCCGACAGCAGGGTGTCGACGTTCACCTCGTCGATGGTGATGTCGTGGGCCCGCCGAATGGCCAGGATGCGTTCCCGCAGTTCCGGGTTGGCGGCCAGCGGGCGCAGGGCATCGGCCAGCAGCTCGCGTACCGCGCGAGGACCGGCGGCCTTCGCGGGGTTGAGCTGTTCCGGTGCCACGGCCTCGACCAGGCCCCGGGCGATCGCGGTGAGCGGCTGCCCGCCCAGCTCGGCGATTTCCTCCCGCTCCGCGTCGCTGATCTTCTGGTGGAGCCGGGACAGCCGATCCGACAGGGTGGCCACCTCGTCCGGGTTGGCGGTCAGGGTGCCTGCCTTGCGGAGCAGGTCACGCAGGGAGATCTGCTTCTCGGAGTGGCGGTGCAGGGGCACCGCCTCGTCCAACTCGGCTTCGGTGACGCCGACCGCGTCGACGATGACGAACCGGTCCTTGACCTGTGCGTCGGGGGTGACCGCCTGGAACTCGGCGGGGTCGATGGTGCGTGCCCCGCGTCCCTTCATCTGCTCGAAGTAGGTGGCGCTGCGTACCGGCCGGAGGAAGAAGACGCACTCCAGAGGGCGGACGTCGGTGCCGGTGGCGATCATGTCGACGGTCACCGCGATGCGCAGCTCCGGGCTGTTGCGGAAGGCTTGCAGCAGGGTGTCGGGGTTGGCACCCTCACGGCGGGAAGCATAGGTGATCTTCGCGGCGAAGTCGTTGCCACGCCCGAAGACCTGCCGCACCATCGTGACGATCTCCTCGGCGTGGTTGTCGTCCCGCGCGAAGATCAGCGTTTTGGGCACGGTGTTGCGGCCCGGGAAGATCTCGGTGAACAGCCGCTGCCGGAAGGTCTCCAGCACCAGGCGCAGCTGCCCCTTGGAGATCACCGATCGGCCGACCTGGCCGCCCTCGTACCGGAAATCGTCCTCCAGTTCCTGGTAACGCTCGGCCCGGGTACGCCGATCGCGCAGCGGCACCACTGTTCCGGCGTCGATGGTGTGCCCCGCCTCGGTGATCTGGGTCTTGATCCGGTACACGTCGAAGCCGACATTGACCCCGTCGGCCACCGCCTGCTCATAGGTGTACTGCGAGACCAGGTGCTGCTGGAAGAAGCCCAGGGTCTGGGCTACCGGGGTGGCGGTCAGGCCGACCACGAAGGCGTCGAAGTACTCGATCACCGCCCGCCACCGGCCGTAGATCGAGCGGTGACACTCGTCCACCACGATCAGATCGAAGGTCTCCGGCGGGATGCGCGACTGGTAGCCGACCTCCGCCGGAGCGTCCAGCTCGTACTCGTCGTACGCGCGGTCGTCGGCATCCGGGTCGGGCAGGTCCTCACCGCGCAGGGCGGCGTAGAGCCGCTGAATCGTGGAGATGACCACGGTCGAGGAGTCGAGCAGACCCGCGCCGGAGAGCCGGTCCACGTTGTACAGCTCGGTGAACTTCCGCCCGTCGCCCGGAGTCTGATAGCCCGCGTACTCCTGGAGGGTCTGTCGACCCAGGTTGTTGCGGTCGACGAGGAAGAGAATCCGGTTCGCGCGGGCGTGCTTGAGCAGCCGGTGGCTGGCGGTTACCGCGGTGAAGGTCTTACCCGCGCCGGTGGCCATCTGGATCAGCGACCGGGGATGGTCGTCGGCCAGCGAGCGTTCCAGGCCCCTGATCGCCTCGATCTGCGCCGGCCGCAGACCGGAGGGGTTCAGCTCCGGCATCTGCCGCAGCCGGGCACGCAGCGTCGGCGCGGCCGGGTCGTCGTCGGCCTCCCGCATCCACCGGGCCAACGTCTCCGGCCGGTGAAAGGCAAAAACCTCCCGGGTACGCGGATGCGGGTCCAGCCCGTTGACGAAGGCGGTCTGCGTGCCGGTGGCGACATAGCCGAACGGCAGCGGCACGTCTCGCCGCCAGGCGGTCAGTTTCTGCGCGGGGGTCAGCCCGCGCCGGTAGCGGTCGAGTTGCGCCTCCACGCCACGCGGGGCGGTGCCTTCGCGCTTCGCCTCGATGACCCCGACCAGTTGCTCATCGACATAGAGCAGGTAGTCGGCCCGACCGCTGGCCAGGGTCACCTCCCGGACGGCCACGCCGCGTCCTGCGTACAAGTTGGCGTGTTCCTCGTCCTGGACCTGCCAGCCGGCCTCGCGGAGCTGCCGGTCGATCTCGACCCGGGTCTGTGCCTCGTTGAGGGGTTCGCGGGAGGCACGCCGGGCACGGGCGATGAACTCCTCCCGGCGGGCCGCCGACACCTTGCCGGTCCGGCTGGAGTCCCGGCGCTGTTGTTCGGCACGCGCCGCCGACTCCAGGCTGATGACCAGCTCGGCGGCCTCCTCGCGTCCGGCGGCAGCGGCCCGGACCGCCTGGTCGGCGGCCCGCTCGGCATCGGCCTGCGCCCGCTCGACGGACTGTGCCCCGGTGAGCAGCAGCTTCGCCTCGGCCAACTCCCGGCGGTAGCGGTCCAGCTCGTCTCGGAGTGCGTCGGCGACGCTGCGCGGAACCTGCTGCTGTGGTGGCGTGGGTGGCACGAAGCCGATGGGCGAACGGTCACCGGTCACCGCCCGGTGAAACCACAGTCCCAGTTCGAAGCAGGTACGCAGCATCTCCAGTGCGGCACGTACCTCGGCCAAGTGGTCGTGCACCGCCCTGTTGCCCTGATCCCGCAGGCTGTGGAAGGCCCGGTGGATCTCCCGGGTCAGGGTCCCGTCCGCGTGCAGCGCCTCCACCCGGTGGTAGAAGTCGCTGCGGGGTTGCTGCCCGGTGCGCCGCAGCAGTTCCTTGGCCAACTCGTCGCCGAAGGCGCGGATCTTGAACATCGCGGCCTGCGCGTCGACATAGACCAGCAGCTCAGCGCCAGCCCCGTACCAGACCAGCAGCCCATGATCCTTCAGCAGAAACCCGAAGTTGGCCGACCGTTCCGCCAAGCGCCGTAATTGTCGCGGATCCACGTTCCCCCACGTCCACAGTTGCCGATGAACACGCCAGGATACGTACGAGGGATGGCGTTTGACCCGCTTTGTCGCCGACCCGACACGCGCTAGCCCCGGTGGCACCGCCCATCGATGAGGTGCCGTCTACCGGCCACCCGCGACTGTGGGCGTGCGTATGGATCACGCCGTACGATGCTGCTCCGTAGCTTTTGGACGAGGAGGATCATGTCCACGGCACCGCAGACCTCAACGCTCCGGCTGTTCGCCGTCGACGCGGGCATGCTGGTGGCCACCATGCTCGCCTTCGGCGGCTACCTGATGCCCTGGTTCCGTCGGAGCGAGCGCGCCCTGTGGTCCTTCTCCGGCTGGGAGTACGCCTCGCTCAGCGATGGGGGCGGCTGGACTCTGCTCACCTTCGGTTGGCTGCTGCTGGCTGCCGGGGCCGCACTGTGGGCACGGCGGAGCGTGGTGGCGGCGATGACCGGGATGGTCGCGGCCATCGGCACCCTGGTCACCGCTCTTGCGGTGGTCGCGGCGAGCTTCGCCATGTTGGGCGAACAGAGCAGCCTGGATTCGGTGGCGGAGCGACCGTTCGGTGCCGGGCTGCCGATCATGGCGGTTGGCATCGGACTGCTCCTGGCCACCTCCTGCCGGGCGATCGTCCGCTGCCATCTGCTTCAGGTCGCCGAGGACCAGCACGAACCGCCTCGGCCGTCGTCTGCGTAGCTCAACACCTAGCGGCATAGCGAATTTGCTCCAGCGCGAATTGCCGGTGTGGAAATCGCAGATCCGAAGCTTCCCAGCCCTGCTTCCAGGTGACGCTAAATAAGCATTATCGCGACTACACCAGGTTTGCGAGCTAGCACACAGTTCATCCGGACATCGGACGCCACACGAGACGGATGAGTCAATTTGAATAATTGACGGTTACGGATAGATGTCGTTATTCTTGCGCGGCAGATGGCGCTCTGCGTGTTCGACGGGGTCCCACCCTCAGCGTCAGCATGGAGGAATCATCATGGACGATGCCCGCAGAACCTGGCGACGACGTTTCACCAAATCATCGGCGGTCGCCATTGCGGCTGCCCTACTCGTCTCGGTGGCCGCGTCACCGGCGGCTGCGGCCGAGGGCAACATTCTCGGCACCAACAATCCGAATGCCATTCCGGACAGTTACCTCGTGGTACTCAAGGACGACGCGGCGATCAATGCCCAAACGCTGACCCGTGAGCTGACCACCAGGTACGACGTCAAGGTCGCGCACACCTACTCGCATGCGTTGAACGGATTCGCGGGCACGATGAGCCACGCTACTGCTCGCCGGCTCGCTGCCCAGCCGGGAGTGGCGTACGTCGAGCAGGACGTCGAGGTCCAGCTCACGGGTACTCAGGTGAACCCGCCGTCGTGGGGGCTCGACCGGATCGATCAGCGACACCTGCCGCTCGACAACACGTACACGTACCCGGACGCGACGAACAGGGTGCGGGCGTATGTGATCGACAGCGGGATCCGGACGACTCATGCCGATTTCGGCGGCCGGGCGGTCTGGGGTATCAACACCACCGGGGACGGGATCAACACCGACTGCAACGGCCACGGTACGCATGTCGCGGGCACCCTCGGTGGCAGGGCGTTCGGGGTTGCCAAGAGCGTGTCACTGGTCGCGGTCAAGGTTCTCGGCTGTGGGAACGTGGGTAGTACGGCGGCGGTCATCGCCGGGGTCGAATGGGTGACCGCTCAACATGTGACCAGGACGACGGCGGTGGCGAACATGAGTCTCGGCGCCAAAGGCAGCCACGTAACCCTGGAGAACGCGATCCGGGGTTCCATCCTGAAAGGCGTGCTCTACACGATCTCCTCGGGTAACAACAACTCCGACGCCTGCGAATACACCCCGGCCAAGGTCCTCGAAGCGATCACGGTGAACGCCAGCACCATCGGCGACACCCGGGCACTGTTCTCCAACTGGGGCCGCTGCACCGACATCTTCGCCCCCGGCCAGGAAATCCGTTCCGCCTGGTACACCAGCGACAACAGCTCCTACATTGCCAGCGGCACCTCGATGGCCGCCCCGCACGTCGCCGGTGCCGCCGCCCTGATCCTCGGCGTCACCCCCGGCCTGACCCCCCAGCAGGTAGGCAACCTGATCTTGGGCAACGCCACCCAGAACAAGATCCCCAACCCGGAGGGCTCGCCGAACCGGCTGCTCTACGTCGGCCCGACCGGGGTCACCCCCATTCCGGATGGTGCTCCGCTGAGCCCGACCGGTTCCTGATCTCCGACTCGCACAGCGGGGCCGCAGCAGAACTGCGGCCCTGCCCGCGTTCCGGTCCGTTCCTGGACGGCCCGCCCGGCAGCACCTCAACCCGCCGGCTGGCGTTGCCGGACGATGCCACGCGCGACGGCAAGTAGGCCCGCCTGGTCGACCCGCTCCGGGTCGGCCAGCACGGTCACCCCCACTCCCGGCTCGGCCAGCCAGAACACCTGAGCATCGGTCGCCAGGCCGGGCCCCTCGGGGTGCGGGAACTCGGTCACCTGGGAATCGTCGTACTCGCGTTCGTGGTAGTCGACGAGGAAGTCGCGCAGCCCGTCGAGGTCCCCCAGCCGCTGCCCGCGCAGCACATGCACCCGCAGGTCCACCCGGTGCCCGTCGGCGGTCTGCCGCTCCCAGACCCGGCTGGTGATCTGCACGTCCTCCCACTCGCTGGCGAAGTCGGAGACCTGATCGCCCAGCCCCTCCGGCACCCCTCCGATGTGGAATCCGTCCAGCATCGCGCTCTCGCTCACCGCGCCACCTCCCCTGTCGTCGCGCCCTCGGCGGTCAGTTACCCAGTGCGCGTACCTTCGCAATGGTTTCCTGGACGTGCTGTTTGGCGGGCTCACCACCCTGGGCGGCCTGCGCCAGGGCCTGGCGGTACGAGTCGATCATGTTGATCAGCGGCCCGGCGGCGACCCCCTGGAGGGCTCCCGCGACGAGTTGCCGCGCCTCGGCCGCGTCCTGCGCGGCGGCGGCCGTCTTCGCCTTGGCCTCGTCCAGCTTCTGTGCCGCCGCCGCCAGCCTGGCGATCATCTCCGCTGCACTCACACGCCCTCCCTCACGTCCTCCGCCACCAGAGCAACGACCACAGAGGAGCCTACGAGACTCCCGCACCCCCGACAGCAGCCGGAGACCTTGGTACGAAAGCGCCCCTGGAGGGGCGCAGACGTACCAAGATCTCGACGGAGTTCACCGCAGCGTGCGGATCATGATGAGGTAACCGCAGTAGGCCAGCGGGACGGCCAGGAAACAAAGCAGGAAGCCGATCACCGGGTAGCGGGGTGCGGTCATCGCGCCGACGGCGGGCCGACCCCAGCGGCCGAGCACCAGCCAGCCACCGATCAGCGAGGCGGCGGGCAGGCCGGCACACATCCAGGAGAACAGGGTCCAGCCGCCGACCACCCCGATTCCGGAGGCCAGCACCATCACCAGCATGATCAGCACCGACACGGCCGCGAACCCGAGGTAGACGGCGATCGCCCGGGCCATCGGGGACCAGCTCGGCAGCAGCGCCGGCCGCTGAGCCAGCACCTCGGTCTGCTGGGCGTACCGGTCGGCCTCGTCGGCCCACCGCCGGACCATCTCCAGCTCCGTGGCCGGGTCGACCTCGCCGACCCGCTGGCCGGGCACCCCGGCCGCCGTCGCGCTCACCGCCACCGGCAACGCCCGCTCCGCCTCCCCCACACTCCCCTGGGGGTACGCCCCGACCCCCGGCCGCCCCGGCGCGGCGGCTGCGCCGCCGTCCCACCCCGTCCCCTTCGCAGGTGACCCGGACACCGGCACACCGGGTGGACCAGGTGGACCGGAGACGGGCGGGGAGTACAGGTGACCGGGGGCCGACGGTGGGCCGGAGACAGGCACGCCGGGCGGACCTGGCGGGCCGGAAGCAGGTCCGACGCCAGGCGGACCTGGCGGGCCGGAAACGGGTCCGGAGCCATGTGGCGGGCCGGAAGTAGGCGCGGTGCCCGGTGGGCCGGAGGTGGGCGCGGTGCCCGGCGGCGGCCCGACGGGCGGTGGTGCGACGCCGATCGTGCGGCCCAACTGGTCCAGCCGCTGCCCCTGGGCCGACAGTCGACGGTCCAGGTAGTCGACGGCGGCACCGAGATCCCGCCGCCGGTCGGCCTCGGCGGCGACACCCTGCTCGTTGGCGCGCTGCTGGACGGACAGGTGCCGGACCAGCGCGGCGTACTCGTCGAAGGTGGACACGCTCACTCCTGCCCGTCGCCGGGGTGCTCGTCGCGGGCGAACGGCACGATCAGCCGGATCCGCTGGTCGTGCCGGTCGACCAGCAGCGCCCGGTCGGCCCGGGGGGTGTACGCCAGGTCGTGCACCCCCAGGTGCAGGCCGAGGTCGGCGCCGGGCACGTTCAGCGCCACCAGGCAGGCGATGTCGTCGCGGTTCTGGGTCCCGCCGAGGTCGTCGGCGAGTCGACGCAGCCCCCGCCACCAGCCGAGCAGGTGCACCCCGTGACCGGGGCCCTGGCGCAGCAGGGTACGCAGGTCGTCGTGGCCGCTGCGGAAGGTGGCCGGGTCGCTCTCGGCCAGCAGTCCGGCGGCGGCGTCCATCCCGAACACCACCAGGTAGGCCCGCCCCGGCGAGGTCGTGGCGTCGGTCGAGCCGAGGGTTACCAGGTGCTGCCGCAGGGCGGGGGCGTCGAGGCGTACCACCGGGTGGCCGGCGGCGGTCAGGGTGGCCGCAGTGTCGTCGGCGGCCGGGTCGGCGGCGGCGACCAGGGGGGCCAGCAGGAAGGTCACCTCCCCGGGGGTGTGCTGCCGGGCCAGGCTCAGGGTGGCCGCCCGCAGCACCTCGGCACCGGCGGTGGCGGTGCCCACCACGGCCAGGTGCCGCCCGGGGGCGGTGTCCATGATGAACAGGGCGCTGGTGCCGTCCACGTCGACCGTGCGGCCGACCAGGGCCAGGGGTCGCCGACCCCCGGGGCGCAGACCGGTGAAGGTGGGGTCCTCCTCCACCCGGGCGGTCTCGTAGCCCCGGAACACCGAGGGTGGCCGGGCGGTGGCCGAGCGGGCCTGCCACAGCTCGTGCCGCAGGCGGGTCAACTCCTCGGCGGCGGCGTAGGCGTCCGGGAAGCGGATGACCGTGTTGGCCCCGGACACCCCGGCGGCGGTGTTCACCACGGCCGAGCCGATCGGCAGGGTGGCCGCGGCGTCGTTGAGCTGGTCGAGCACTCCCCCGCCTCCGGGCAGCGCCACCCGCAACGCGAACTGCCCGAACACCGCCTCGGCCCGGCCGTAGAGGGCCTCGATGCCGGTGGTGCTCTGGCTGGCCAGCACCAGATGGATGCCGTACGAGCGGCCCTTGCGGGCCAACTCCTCCAGCAGGTCCACCGACTCCCGGGAGATCGGGTCGTTGCCGGCCAGCAGCACCTGGAACTCGTCGATCACGGCGACGATCCTCGGCACGGCGGTGTCGGCGGGCAGGTCGGCCAGTTTGGTGACCCCGTGGCGTTTCAGGGCGGTGGCCCGCCGGTGCAGTTCGCGGCGCAGCTCCCGCAGTACGGCCACCCCGTACTCGCGGTCGCTCTCGATGCCCACGGCCCGGGCGTGCGGCAGCCAGGAGGGGTCGCGGCCGGTGGGGACGAACTCGGTGAAGCTCACCCCCTCCTTGAAGTCGAGCAGGTAGAGCTGCAACTCGGTGGGGGCGTAGCGGGCGGCCAGCCCGTAGAGCACGTCCAGCAGGAACACCGTCTTGCCGCTACCGGTACGTCCACCGACCAGCCAGTGCGGGGTGGCGTCGTCGAAGGCGATGGTGAAGGGTTCCCGGCCGGCTCGACCGACCACGGTACGCAGGCCGGAGCGGGCCGAGGCGGCCCACCGCTTAGGCGGCAGCAGATCGGCGAAGCCGACCGTGGCGCCCCGGCGGGCGGTCTCGCCGAGGTGGGTGGCCAGCGCCGCGACCGAGGCCGGCGGCGGGTCGCCGTCCAGGCGTACCGGCAGGGGCAGGCCGCTGCCGTCGGCGCTGAAGGGTGCGTGCGGCGGGTCACCGACCCGGGCGTACCCGTCGATCATCCGCAGGGTGGTCGTGGTGCCCAGCGGCGGCATCGTCTCCCCGGGCCCGGTGGCGCTCCAACCGGCCAGCAGGACGCAGACGGCGGCGGCCGGCCCGGCGTGGGTGAGCGCGGCCAGCCGGGCGGCCTCCCGGGGGGAGGGGACGGAGGCGGCGACCAGCACCAGGAGTTCCTGGTCGGGGCGGTCGCTACGCCGGGCGGTACGGGCGTGCTGTTCGGCGGCGTCCAGCAGGGTGGCGACCTCCGCCTCGGTGGTCGCCGGTGGGTCGATGACCCCGGAGTCCAGCAGTGGTCGCAGGGGTCCGAAGGTGGCCCCCAGGGCGCCGCTGTCCAGCCCGGTCACCCGGACCGAGCCGGGTGCGGCCGTGGCCAGCAGCCGCAGCACGACCGCGCGCAGTGCTCCGGCCACGGCCGGGTTGCGGGCGTCCGTGTCGACGGACAGGTGATGACCGGCCCCGAGGGGCACCAGGACGGGGAAACCCTCACCGGCGGTGACCGCCTCACCGAGGCGTACCGGCACCGGCTGACCGGCCAGGGGGGTGCCCGGGGTGGGGGTGGCCAGGGTGCCGCCGACCCGGGCCAGCCGGGTCAGCAGGTCGGGGTCGACCCTGCCGGCGGGGGGTGTGGTCCCCCGCAGCGCCTCCCGGGCGGCCTCCAGGTGGGCCCGGGCGGCCCGGTGGGCGGCGATCGCCTGCCCGTACGCCGACGCGAGCCTGCCCAACCTCTGCTCCTCCGCCGCCGTCCCTGTGGTCCGCTGAAACCCTAACGGACCACGGCGAGGCGGGCACGTGTCCGCGCGCCCGGACGTGTCGACCCACAGTGGAACGGCGACGGCCGACGGTACGCGGGGTGCGTACCGTCGGCCGTCGTCGGTGTGCGGTCAGCCGGTGACCGCGTTGAGGGCCGGCAGGTAGCCGTGGCGGTAGCCGTCGGCGTTCGGGTGGTACGCCTCGATGACCCCGGTGACGTCACGGATCCACGGCTGGGCGGCGCAGACGCCGTGACCGGCGAAGGTGGGTCGGGTGTCGGCGAAGGTGGCACCGGCCGCTGCCGCCCGGTCGGCGGTGACCTGGGCCAGGGTGTCGGCGGCCTCGTTGAGCAGGGTTCGCTTCTGGCTGCTCATCGCCAGCAGTCCACAGGAGCCGGTCTCGAACAGGCGCGGGTAGCCGAGCACGATCAGGCGGGCGTTGGGCGCCCGGTCGCGGATGGCGGCGTAGGTGCGGTCCAGTCGGGCCGGGAGGGTGCCGGTGGCGAAGGCCTTCGCCTGGTTGACCGCGTTGGTGCAGCTGGAGGTGCTGCCGAACCGGCAACTGGTCATCACGTCGGCGAATCCGGCGTCGTTACCGCCGACCGTGATGGTGACCATGGTGGTGGTGCTGCTCAGCGAGCCGAGCTGGTTGTTGAGCACGTCGGCGGTGACCGCCCCACCGCAGGCGGGGAAGCGGAAGCTGGCCACGTTGTTGGCCGCGGCCCACAGCGGGGCGTACGACTTCTGGCTGCGCAGGCAGGTGGACAGGTCGTACGGGCCGGCGCCGACCCCGGAGGAGTAGGAGTCGCCGAGGGCTACGTAGTGGATGGGGGCGGCGGCCTGGGCGGCGGCGGGGACGGCCAGCGCACCGAGGGTGGCGGTGGCGATGGCGACCAGCGCGGCCAGGGCGCGGGCCAGCGGACGGTGGGGCATTGGCGGACCTCCACAAGGGGGTGGTGGTGGAGCCCGAGAACCGCGCGCGTGGCCAAGGGTTGTTACTGGGCGGTAATGCTATCGAAACATCTGGATTAAGGGAATAGCCGACGGCACCCGCCCGATCGGTACCGATCAGGCGGGTGCCGTGTGCTGTTAACAGGGGACCCCTGCTCTACACGAGACGTTAAAAGGGGGCCCTTCCTTACACCGTCAGGGGGCGGGAGTCGGCGCGGACAGGAGCGGGCAGGGCGCCCACCCCGTCGAGGTAGTGGTGGATCGCCGCGGCGGCGGCCCGACCCTCGGCGATCGCCCAGACGATCAGCGAGGCGCCCCGGTGCATGTCACCGGCGACGAAGACCCCCTCGACCTCGGTCTGCCAGTCGTCCCGGGAATCGATCGCGCCCCGGGCGTTGCGGGCCACCCCGAACTGGGCCAGCAGCGGCTGCTCCTCGGTGCCCTCGAAGCCGATCGCCAGCAGCACCAGGTCGGCGGGCAACTCCCGCTCGGTACCCGGCACCGGGGTGACGATCCGCCGGCCGTCGCGCTTCTCCACGGTCACCTCGGCGATGCGTACCGCCCGGACCGCGCCGGTGCCGTCGTCGACGAACTCCTGCACCGCCACCGCGAAGACCCGCTCGCCACCCTCCTCGTGGGCGGCGTACTCGCGCAGGATCCACGGCCAGGTGGGCCACGGGTCGCGGGCCTCGTCGCGGGCCCTGGGCGGCTGCGGGTACAGGTCCAGCTGGTGTACGCCGGCCGCGCCCTGCCGGTGGGCCACCCCCAGGCAGTCCGCCGCGGTGTCCCCGCCGCCGATGATGACGACATGCTTACCGGCCGCGTCGATCGGCGTACCGTCGGGCAGGGTGGCCAGGGCGGGCCGCCCCTCACCGGCCGTGGCCACCACCCGGTTGGCTGCCACCAGGTGCCTCATCGCCTGGTGCACCCCCCGCAGCTGCCGACCCGGGGTGTCGGACTCGCGGCCCTGCAACGCACCGCAGGCCAGCAGCACCGCGTCGTGCCGGGCCCGCAACTGCTCCGCGGTGATGTCGACCCCGACGTCGACCCCGGTGCGGAACTGCACCCCTTCGGCGGCGAGCTGGGCCAGCCGGGTGTCGATGTGTCGCTTCTCCAGCTTGAAGTCGGGGATGCCGTACCGCAGCAGGCCACCGATCGCGTCGTCGCGCTCGTACACGGTGACGGCGTGGCCGGCGCGGGCCAGTTGCTGCGCGGCGGCCAGCCCGGCCGGGCCGGAACCGACCACGGCGACGGACCGTCCACTCGGCGGCGGCACCGCAGCCGGGGTGAGCCCCCGGGCCACGGCGGCGTCGGCGATCTCCGCCTCGACCTGCTTGATGGTCACCGGGTCACCCCCGGCGATGCCGAGCACGCAGGCGGCCTCGCAGGGCGCCGGGCAGAGTCGACCGGTGAACTCGGGGAAGTTGTTGGTGGCGTGCAGCGACTCCACCGCCGCCGCCCAGTTGCCGGTGCGGACCAGGTCGTTCCAGTCCGGGATCCGGTTGGCCAGCGGGCAGCCGGCGGTGTCGCTGTGGCAGAAGGGGATGCCGCAGTCCATGCACCGGGCCGCCTGCTCGCGGATCAGCTCCTCACCGGCCGGGGGGTAGACCTCCCGCCAGTCACTGATCCGCACCGGCACCGGCCGGCGCGCCGGCATCCGGCGGGGGTGACGCAGGAAACCGTTCGGGTCAGGCACGAGCCACCTCCTGGGCGACCACCCGGTTCGCGGGCGGGACCGACTGCGACGCCTCGGCGTGCGTCGGCTGCGACGCCTCCGTGGGCGTCGGCTGCGGTTGGGCGGCGGCGGGCGCCAGGGCGCTCATCACCGCCTCGTCGACGTCCTGGCCGGCGGCTTCGGCGGCCTGCATGATCTCCATGACCCGGCGGTAGTCCCGGGGTACCACGGCGGTGAACTCCTCCACCGCCTCCGGCCAGCGCTTGAGCAACTGCTCGGCGACGGCCGAGTCGGTCTCGGCGAAGTGCCGCTGCACCAACTCGTGCAGCCGGGCACGCTCGGACTCACTGGGGGTGGACAGGTCGACCAGTTCGGTGTTGACCCGCCGCCGGTCCAGGTTCCAGACGAAGGCCGTACCACCGGACATGCCGGCGGCGAAGTTGCGCCCGGTGGCGCCGAGCACCACCACGGTGCCCCCGGTCATGTACTCGCAGCCGTGGTCGCCGACCCCCTCGACGACGGCCGCCGCACCGGAGTTGCGGACCGCGAACCGCTCCCCCACCCGACCGCGCAGGAAGACCTCTCCTCCGGTGGCGCCGTACAGGATGGTGTTGCCGGCGATGATCTGATCCTCGGCCCGGCCACCCGGCGCGGCGTCGGGACCGACGAACGGCGAGGTCGGCGCCGGTCGGACGATCAGCCGACCACCGGAGAGCCCCTTGCCGACGTAGTCGTTGGCGTCGCCGTACAGCCGCAGGGTGACCCCCCGGGGCAGGAAGGCCCCGAAGGACTGCCCGGCGGTGCCGCGCAGGGTGAACTCGATCGTGTCGGTGGGCAGCCCGGCGCCGCCGTAGCGGCGGGTGACCTCCCCGCCGAGCATCGCGCCGACGCTGCGGTGCTCGTTGCGGATGGTCACCTCGGCCCGCACCGGGGCGGGCTCGCCGTCGCCGCGCAGGGCTGGCTCCGCCAGCGCGATGAGCTGGTTGTCCAACGCCAGCTCCAAACCATGATCCTGAGCGCGTACGCCCCGACGGGCCGCCCCCTCGGGCAGCTCCGGCAGGTGCAGCACCCGGTGCAGGTCGAGCCCGCCGGCCTTCCAGTGCTCGATCGCCGGTACGACGTCCAGCAGCTCGGTGCGGCCGATCGCCTCGTCGATGCTGCGCAGACCCAGCTCGGCCAGGTAACCGCGGATCTCCTCGGCGAGGAACAGGAAGAAGTTCTCCACGAACTCCGGCTTGCCGGTGTAGCGCTCCCGCAGCACCGGGTTCTGGGTGGCGATGCCGACCGGACAGGTGTCCAGGTGACAGACCCGCATCATGATGCAGCCGGAGACGATCAGCGGGGCGGTGGCGAAGCCGAACTCCTCGGCACCGAGCAGCGCCGCCACGATCACGTCCCGGCCGGTCTTGAGCTGGCCGTCGACCTGCACGGTGACCCGGTCGCGCAGCTTGTTCAGCAGCAGGGTCTGCTGCGCCTCGGCCAGGCCCAGCTCCCACGGGGTGCCGGCGTGCTTGAGCGAATTCAGTGGGGAGGCCCCGGTGCCGCCGTCGTGACCGGAGATCAGGATGACGTCGGCCTTGAGCTTGGCCACCCCGGCGGCCACCGTGCCGACCCCGACCTCGCTGACCAGCTTGACGTGCACCCGGGCGGCCGGGTTGACGCACTTGAGGTCGTGCACCAGCTGGGCGAGGTCCTCGATGGAGTAGATGTCGTGGTGCGGCGGCGGGGAGATCAGACCCACCCCGGGGGTGGCGTGCCGGGTCCGGGCGATCCACGGCCACACCTTGTTGCCGGGCAACTGCCCGCCCTCACCGGGCTTGGCCCCCTGGGCCATCTTGATCTGGAGGTCGTCGGCGTTGACCAGGTATTCGCTGGTCACCCCGAACCGGCCACTGGCGATCTGCTTGACCGACGAGCGGCGCAGCGGGTCGTGCAGCCGGTCGACGTCCTCGCCGCCCTCGCCGGTGTTGGACTTGCCGCCGAGGCGGTTCATCGCGATCGCCAGGGTCTCGTGCGACTCGGCCGAGATCGACCCGTACGACATGGCGCCGGTGGCGAACCGCTTGACGATCTCGCTGGCCGGTTCCACCTCCTCGATCGGCACCGGCGGCAGTTCGCCGGTACGCAGCCGGAACAGCCCACGCAGGGAACCGGCCTTCGCGGCCAACTCGTCGACCTTGGCGGTGTAGCTGCGGAACACGTCGTACTGGCGGCTGCGGGTGGCGTGCTGGAGCAGGAACACCGTCTCCGGGTTGAACAGGTGCAGTTCACCCTCGCGGCGCCACTGGTACTCCCCGCCCACCGGCAGCCGGTCACCGGCCGGGACCCCGGGCGCCGGCCAGGCCAGGGCGTGCCGGGCGGCCACCTCGGCGTGGATGCCGTCCAGGCCGACCCCGCTGATCGTGCTCGGGGTGCCCCGGAAGTACCGCTGGACCAGACGCTCATGCAGCCCGACCGCCTCGAAGACCTGCGCCCCGCAGTACGAGGACACCGTGGAGATGCCCATCTTCGACATGATCTTCAGGACCCCCTTGCCGAGGGCCTTGACGTAGTTGCGGATCGCGGCACGCGGCTCGATCCCGGCCAACGCGCCGGTGGAGATCATGTCCTCGACCGACTCGAAGGCCAGGTACGGGTTGACCGCCGCCGCGCCGTAGCCGACCAGCACGGCCGCGTGGTGCACCTCCCGGCAGTCGCCGGACTCCACGATCAGGGCTACCTGGGTGCGGGTCTGCTCCCGGACCAGATGCTGGTGCACCGCCGCGGTGAGCAGCAGCGACGGGATCGGCGCCAGGTCGGCGTTGGAGTCCCGGTCGGAGAGCACCAGGATGCGTACCCCGTCCTCGATCGCCTCGGAGACGTGCCGGCAGATCTCGGTCAGCCGGGCCTTGATCCCGGCGCCGCCGTCGCGGATGCGGTAGAGCCCGGAGACCCGTACCGCCTTGAAGCCGGGCAGGTCGCCGTCCTCGTCGATGCTGAGGATCTTGGCCAGCTCGTCGTTGTCGATCACCGGGTAGGGCAGCACGATCTGCCGGCAGCTCGCCGGACCGGGGTCGAGCAGGTTGCCCTCCGGGCCGATGGTCGAGGCCAGGCTGGTCACCAACTCCTCCCGGATGGCGTCCAGCGGCGGGTTGGTGACCTGGGCGAACAGCTGGTGGAAGTAGTCGTAGAGCAGCCGGGGCCGGGTGGACAGCGGGGCGATCGGGGTGTCCGTGCCCATCGAGCCGATCGGCTCCGCGCCGGTACGGGCCATCGGGGCCAGCAGGATCTTCAGCTCCTCCTCGGTGTAGCCGAAGGTCAGCTGACGACGGCGTACCGAGTCGTGGGTGTAGACCTGGTGTTCGCGGGCCGGCAGGTCGTCCAGCTCGATCAGCCCGGCGTGCAGCCAGTCGGCGTACGGCTGGGCGGCGGCCAGCTCGGTCTTGATCTCCTCGTCGTGCACGATCCGACCGGCCGTGGTGTCGACCAGGAACATCTTGCCGGGCTGGAGACGACCCTTGGCGACCACGGTGGCCGGGTCGAGGTCGAGCACCCCGGCCTCGCTGCCCAGCACCACGAGCCCGTCGGCGGTCTGCCACCAGCGCCCCGGCCGCAGACCGTTGCGGTCGAGCACCGCGCCGACGATCTCACCGTCGGTGAAGGCGACCGAGGCCGGGCCGTCCCAGGGCTCCATCAGGCTGGCGTGGAACCGGTAGAAGGCCCGCTTGTCGGCGGCCATGTCCGGGTCGTTCTCCCAGGCCTCCGGGATCATCATCAGCACCGCGTGCGGCAGGCTCCGCCCGGCCAGGTGCAGCAGCTCCAGGACCTCGTCGAAGTTCGCCGAGTCAGAGGCGGCCGGGGTGCAGACCGGGAAGACCCGGCGGATGTTGCCCGGCAGGTCGGGGGTACGCAGCAGGGCCTCGCGGGCCTGCATCCAGTTCCGGTTGCCCCGGATGGTGTTGATCTCACCGTTGTGGGCGATGAACCGGTACGGGTGGGCCAGCGGCCAGGAGGGGAAGGTGTTCGTGGAGAACCGGGAGTGCACCAGGGCGATGGCGCTGTCCACCCGCTCGTCGGTCAGATCCGGGTAGAAGGCGGGCAGCTGGTCCGGGGTGAGCATCCCCTTGTAGACCATGGTCCGCCCGGACAGCGAGGGGAAGTACGCCGGCACACCCCGCTCGGCGGACTCCCGCTCGGCCTGCTTGCGTACGCAGAAGGCGACCCGCTCCAGTTCGAGGCCGCGCAGCGGAGAGCCGGCCCGGCCGGCCGGGGTGTCGGTGAGTCGGCAGGCGGCGAGGAACAACTGTCGCACCCGGGGCATCGCGGCCAGCGCCGTGTCGCCGAGGTCGGAGGGATCGACCGGCACATCCCGCCAGCCGAGCAGTTCCGCCCCCTCGACCAGGGCGTACTTCTCGACCACCTGGCGGGCCCGCGCCTCACCGGCGTCGTCGTCCGGCAGGAAGACCAGACCGGTGGCGTACTCGCCGGCCGGGGGCAGGGGGAAGTCCACCACCGCGCGCAGGAAGGCGTCCGGTACCTGGATCATGATGCCGGCGCCGTCGCCGGTGTTCGGCTCCGCGCCACGGGCACCCCGGTGGTCCAGCCGGCAGAGCGCGCCTAGGCCGTTGGCGACCACCGTATGGGAGCGCCGTCCGTGCAGATCGGCCACGAAGGCGACACCGCAGGCGTCGTGCTCATGAGCGCCGTCGTACAGGCCGGCAGGAGACGTCACCTGGGGGTCCTGCGGTGCCGGCTGGGGGCGGTGTGGGTACGCAAAGGCCACCGGGCCTCCTGTCGTCACTCAGGCTGGAACATGGTCGGGACGACGTCGGCCCTATACGCGGACTATTAAGTCTACGTTAGGGCTCGTAGGGCAAGGCCAGTGCAGATTGATCACACCGTCCAGACTCTGAGACGGGTAATCTCGCCGGGTGGATGCAGGCCACGCTGAGCTGCTAGAGCGTTTGGAACGGTTTTATGACGCTGTGCCGCGAGATGCGGCCCGCGCAGAGGATCATGGCGGCTGCGTCCTGTTCGTCCGCGAAGGCACCGGATGGCCGTTCTACGCCCGCCCCCCCTCGCGGCCCGGACCAGCCGCCCTCCCTGGCCGACCTGACCGCCGCACGCACCCGGCAACGGAAACCGGCCCTGCCGGAAACCCTGGAATGGGTCCACGACTCCCACCCGGAACTGCTCACGGTGGCCCGCCCGGCCGGCCTGGCCGTACTGGAGGCACCCCTGCTGGTGCTCGACCCGGCCGCCCTGGCCGAACCCCCCACCATCACCCCCCACTAACCCCTGCCGCCCCACACCCCCACCCTCTTGTTCCCGCGATCATGCACTTTTGGTCGCCCTTTTGCCCATATGCGCCCGTTTTGTGCCGACCAAAAGTGCATGATCGCCGCCGAGGTGGGGCGGGGTGGTGGCCCGGGGTGGGGTGAGGACAGGGTGGGGTGGGGTGGGGTTACTTGGGGGGTGGGGGGCGCCATTGGGCGGCTACGGTGGCGGCGGTGCCGAGGATGCGGGGGGTGATGGTGTTGAGGGCCACGTCGCGGGCCCGCAGGGCCAGCCGGCCCCGGGTCTGGAGCACCGCGGACATCCGACGGGTCTGCCGGACCATGGCGGCCGCGCGGGGGCGACGCGCCCGGTCGTAGGCGAGCACCGCGTCCGGCAGGGACGACTCCCGTAGCAGGGCGGCCAGGGTGGCGGCGTCCTCGAAGGCCAGGCAGGCCCCCTGCCCGAGGTGCGGCGGCATGGCGTGGGCGGCGTCGCCGAGCAGCACCACCCCGCCTGGGCCTAGCGGAAAACCGTACGCCTTCGGCAGCGGGCGCAGCTCGCGGATCTCCTGCTGCACCAGATCCTCGGGCTCGGTGGCGGCCAACAACTCCTCGACCGGGCCGGGCCAGCCGGCGTACCAGCGGCGCAGCAGTGCCAGCTGGGTCTGCGGCGACTCGGGCCGGGCCGCACCCGCGGCGGTGGCCATCCAGTAGACGCCGCCCCGGCTGGAGGCACCGGAGGAACCCCGCTCCCCCAGGGAGGCGGCCACGAACCGGTAGCCGGCGCCGAGGATCTCCCCGCCGATCGCCTCGGGCAGGCTCGGTGCCCGGTACCAGGGGATCACCGCCCGCCAGGCGGCGCATCCGGAGCTGACCACGTTGGCCTGAGGGGCCAGCTGACCACGGATGACGCTGTCGACCCCGTCCGCCGCCACCACCAGGTCGGCTTCGAAGGTGTGCCGACCGTCGCCGACCGCCGGACGCTCACCCGGTGCCGCACGTACCGTCCGCACGGTCACCCCGGTACGCAGCTCCACCCGGTCGCCCAGCCCGGCGATCAACGCGTCGTGCAGGTCCTCCCGGTGCACCACGACGGGAAGCCGCTCGACCGGGACCGGTCTCGGCTGCACCAGCCAGTGACCGTCGGGACGGCGTACCCCACCGTCGGGCAACGGGGTGGCCACCGCGTCCAGTCCGGCGCCGAGGTCCAGGGCACGCAGGGCACGGACCCCGTTCGGCCAGAGTACGACCGCGGTCGCCTCCGGGCGGATCCGGTCGGCCCGTTCCAGGAGGGTGACCTGCCAGCCGGAGCGGGCGAGCGCACCGGAGACGGCCAGGCCGCCAAGCCCACCGCCGACCACCACCGCGGTCCGCATACCGGCCCCCTCGTTCAGCTGTCGCGTTCGGCAGGTCGGGCCGAGGCCCCCTCGCCGTCGACGAACTCGTCGTCCGGCCGGTCCCCGGCAGCGCCCGCGTCGGGCCGTCCTGCGGCCGTACCGGTCGGGTCGGATCCCTCGGGCGGCGCCTCGCCGGTTGCCTGCCAGTGCCGGAACTGCTCCTCGCTGACCGTCCGGTAGCCCTCCGGCGCGGCCGACTGCTCGGCGGCCTGCCGGGCGGACAGGTCCACCTGGGAGACGTCGGAGCCGGTCGTCGGGGTGACGGCCGCGGCACCGACCGGGATCAGGTACTGGCGCGGGCCACGGACCAGCAGGAAGTAGGCCAGGGCGCCGAGGAACACCAGCGCCGCGGTCCAGACGTTGAGGCGTACGCCGAAGATGGTGTTGGCCTCGTCGGTCCGCATCATCTCGATCCAGAACCGCCCGGCAGTGTAGCCCATCACGTACAGCGCGAAGGCCCTGCCTCGGCCGAGCCGCAGCTTACGGTCGAGGTAGAAGACCAGGGCGGCGACCCCGACGTTCCACAGCGCCTCGTAGGCGAAGGTCGGGTGGTAGAGCCCTTCCTCCAGGATCGGCCGGCCGGTCTCGTCGCGCAGCGCCTGCCCACCATCCATCCGGTGGATCTCCAGGCCCCAGGGCAGGTCCGTCCGGCTGCCGTACAGCTCGTTGTTGAACCAGTTGCCGAGCCGGCCGACCGCCTGGGCCAGGGGCAGGCCGGGGGCCAGCGCGTCGGCCACCACCGCGAAGGGGATGCCCAACTGCCGGGCGGCGAACCAGGCCCCGACCGCGCCACCGGCGACCGCGCCCCAGATCCCCAGCCCACCCTCGTGGATGTAGAAGACCCGGATCGGGTCACCACCGGTGCCGAAGTACGCCGCCGGTGAGGTGATCACGTGGTAGATCCGGGCGCCGATGATGCCGGCGGGCACCGCCCACAGGGCGATGTCCAGCACCGCGCCGGGAGCGACTCCCCGCTGGCGCAGTCGCCGGTCGGTGACCCAGCAGGCCACCACGATGCCGGCGAGGATGCAGAGGGCGTACGCCCGCAGGGGAATCGGCCCGAGATGCCACACGGCGGTACTAGGGCTGGGGATGGCGGCCAGGTACGTCGGCGAGGCGAGACTCACGGGCGCACCCTACCGCTGCCCACCCCACCACCGTCACCCCGGCCCACCCGCCCTCCTACCCCCCATCCCCCGCGATCTTGCACTTTCCGTCCCCGCATACCGCC
The DNA here is from genome assembly GCF_049844505.1 of Micromonospora sp. DT229. Lineage (NCBI taxonomy): Bacteria > Bacillati > Actinomycetota > Actinomycetes > Micromonosporales > Micromonosporaceae > Micromonospora > Micromonospora sp. DT229. The sequence goes on from NZ_JBNCLD010000011.1 coordinate 73,261, forward strand.
TATTTCCGGCATATCAGCGACCAAAAGTGCATGATCGACGCGGCTCAGGGGCGGTGTGAGGGTGCGGGAGGGAGGGGTGGGGAGGGGTGGGGAGCGGGGAGTGGGGTTAGGGGGTGGGGTGGCGGACGCCGGTGGCCAGGTCGGTGGCCAGGGTGGTGAGGGCGGTCAGGGCGGTGGGGGTGTCCGGGGCGTCCAGCAGGCAGCGGATCAGGGCGCTGCCGACGATCACCCCGTCGGCGTAGCCGGCCACGGTGGCGGCCTGGGCGCCGGTGCCCACCCCGAGGCCGACGCCGACCGGCAGGTCGGTCACCGCACGGACCCGGGAGACCAGCACGGGCGCCGCCTCGGAGGTCTGGGTACGGGCGCCGGTCACCCCCATCAGGGCGGTGGCGTAGATGAAGCCCCGGCAGTGTGCCGCCGTCATCGCCAGGCGCTCGTCCGTCGAGGAGGGCGCCACCAGGAAGGTACGGTCCAGCCCGTGGGCGTCCGAGGCGGCCAGCCACTCGTCGGCTTCCTCGGGAATCAGATCCGGTGTGATCAGCCCGGTACCACCGGCTGCGGCCAGATCCCGGGCGAAGGCGTCGACACCGTACTGCTCGATCGGGTTCCAGTAGGTCATCGTCACCACCGGCGCACCGATGGCCGCGACCTCCTCGATGATCCGCAGGGCGTCCCGGGTGCGTACGCCCCCGGCCAGGGCGATGTCGCTGGCCCGCTGGATGACCGGCCCGTCCATCACCGGATCGGAGTACGGGATCTCCAACTCGATCACGTCGACCCCGGCGGCCACCATCGCCTTCATCGCCGCGATGCTGCCCTCGACGGTGGGGAAACCGGCCGGCATACAGCCGATCAGCACCGCCCGTCCGTCCGCCCGCGCCTTGTCGAAAACCACCCCGATGCGGCTCATGCCGAGTCTCCGTTCAGGATGCCGAAGTACTCGCCGGCGGTGTGCACGTCCTTGTCGCCCCGGCCGGAGAGGTTGACCACGATGGTGGGCTCCCGGCCCAGCTCGGCGGTGAGCTTCCCGGCGATGGCCAGGGTGCCGGCCAGGGCGTGCGAACTCTCGATCGCCGGGATGATCCCCTCGGTACGGCAGAGCAACTGGAAGGCCGCCATCGCCTCGTCGTCGGTGACCGGCAGATAGCTGGCCCGCCCGGTGTCGTGCAACCAGGCGTGCTCCGGCCCGACCCCGGGATAGTCCAGGCCGGCGGAGATCGAGTGGGACTCGACCGTCTGACCGTCGGCGTCCTGGAGCACATAGGTACGGGCGCCGTGCAGCACCCCGCTGGAACCACCGGTGATGCTGGCCGCGTGCCGACCGCTGAGCACCCCCTCGCCGCCGGCCTCGAAGCCGTACAGCCGCACCTGCGCGTCGTCGACGAAGGCGTGGAAGATGCCGAGGGCGTTGGAGCCGCCCCCGACGCAGGCGGTGACCGCGTCCGGCAGGGCACCGGTGAGGTCCAGGCACTGCTGCCGGGCCTCGTCGCCGATGCCCCGGACGAAGTCGCGGACCAGCGCCGGGAAGGGGTGCGGACCGGCCGCGGTGCCGATCAGGTAGTGGGTGTCATCGACGTTGGCCACCCAGTCCCGCATCGCCTCGTTCATCGCGTCCTTGAGGGTCCGCGAGCCGGTGGTCACCGGGATCACCGTGGCGCCGAGCATCCGCATCCGGGCCACGTTCAGGGCCTGCCGTTCGGTGTCGACCTGGCCCATGTAGACCACGCAGTCCAGGTCGAACAGGGCGGCGGCGGTGGCCGCGGCGACACCGTGCTGACCGGCGCCGGTCTCGGCGATCACCCGCTTCTTGCCCATCCGCCGGGTCAGCAGCGCCTGACCGAGCACGTTGCGGACCTTGTGCGCCCCGGTGTGGTTGAGGTCCTCCCGCTTGAGCAGCACCCGGGCACCGGCCTGGGCGGAGAAGCGGTGGGCCTCGTACAGCAGGGAGGGGGTGCCCGCGTAGTCGCGCATCAGGGCGGCCAGCTCGGCGCGGAAGCCCTCGTCGACCATCGCCGTACGGTGCGCGGCCTCCAGTTCGTCGAGGGCGGCGACCAGGGCCTCCGGCACGAACCGCCCACCGAAACGGCCGAAGCGGCCGGCGCCGTCCGGTACCTGTGCCGCCGGGCCGACCGACGCCGGGGTGCTCATGCCGTGACCTGCGCGCTCATCGGGGATCCTCTCCCTCGGAATCGATCGGTACGACCTCAGCGCACCGGGCGGGGGGTGGCCGGGTGGTTTCCGGCGTTGACCAGTTCGGCGACCGCCTCGCGGGGGCTCTTCTTGGTGACCAGCCCCTCCCCGACGAGCACCGCGTCGGCACCCGCGGAGGCGTACCGGATCAGGTCGTGCGGACCCCGTACGCCGGACTCGGCGATCTTGACGACGCTGCTCGGCAGGCCCGGGGCGATCCGTTCGAACACCGACCGGTCGACCTCCAAGGTACGCAGGTCACGGGCGTTGACCCCGATCACCTGCGCCCCGGCCTCCAGGGCCCGGTCGGCCTCCTCCTCGTCGTGCACCTCGACCAGTGCGGTCATGCCCAGCGACTCGATCCGCTCCAGTAGGCCGACCAGCACGTTCTGCTCCAGCGCGGCGACGATCAACAGCACCAGGTCGGCGCCGTGGGCCCGGGCCTCGTGCACCTGGTAGCTGGAGACCACGAAGTCCTTGCGCAGCACCGGGATGTTCACCGCGGCCCGCACCGAGGCGAGATCCTCCAGCGAGCCACCGAACCAGCGTCCCTCGGTGAGCACGCTGATCGCCCGGGCACCCCCGGCGGCGTACTCACCGGCCAGGTCGGCCGGGTCGGCGATCTCGGCCAGTTGGCCCTTGGACGGTGATGAGCGTTTCACCTCGGCGATGACGGCGACGCCCGGCCGCCGCAGGGCCGCGTACGCGTCCAGCGGCGGTACAGCGGCGGCGGCGAGTTCACGGATCCGCTCCAGCGGAACCTGCTCCTGCCGCCGGGCCACGTCCTCCCGGACGCCGGCCAGGATCTCGTCGAGCACGCTGGTCGGGGCGGCCGACGAACCGGCTTTGTCCCCCTCCGCGTGCGCATGCTCAGCAGTCACCAACGGACTCCCCTCTCCGGGTGTCATGGGCCGATGCTAGGTGGCCCGGCCTGGAACCGCCCGCCGGGGGTATGGCGCTCCTCACGAAATGGGCTGGGGCATAATGGCCGACTTGCGCGCACACGTCGTAACTCTACGTCACCGATAGATCGACAGGCACCCATGCAAGCGCTCATCGGAGGTGATCGACACCTCATTACGATCACCCTCGATGCTGTGAGCTACCTCAAGGACCAAGGACTCCTTGCCTGGTCAGGGCGGTTACCTCAGAGTTGACGTTGCAGTCATCACTACGAAACGTGAACCGCGCAGCATCGTTCTCGGGCAGACTCAGGTACGCGCCTGCCCCTTCACCACGACGATCATCCGGGGTCCTCATGAGCTCCTCCGCGCCGCACCAGACCATCGGACTCACCACCATCTCCCGCACCGTCGCGTCGCTCGCCGTCGGTGTCGTCCACACGGTCGAGCGCGCGGTGGTCGGTCCCACCCGGATCCGGACCGCCCGGGGCAACGCCTGGGAGGCCGTCTGCGCCGACCGGGCCCGCGCCGACCAGCGGGCCGCCCTGGACCAACTGGTCGCCGAACTCGCCGCCACCCGGGTCCGCGACCGGCAACCGGTCAGCTGACCAACCACACCGACGACCGGCCGCCGCCACCTGGCTCGGCCACTACGCGGCCCGGCCACCCAGCCGGCTCGGCGGCGGTTTCAGCGCACCGTGGGGTCCTCGCCCCGGTCCAACGCCTCCCAGGCGTCCCTCGTGCCGGCACCCTCGATCGGGCCGGTGCTGTCGACGGGCTGCCGGGAGCGGCGTTCGTACCGGGCGCTCATCGCCGGCCACCGGTCACCCCGCAGCGCGGTCAACACCCCACCGGCCACGGCGATCAGGCCACCGAGCAGGGTGAGGGCGGGCCACTGCCGGCTGACCTGGTCGCCCAGGTCGGCCACCAGCCCGTAGCCGCCACCCCCGGCCATGGCCAGGCCCAGCAGCGCCAACAGCCCGCCGACCGCCCGACGCAGCCAGCCGCCGGTGGCCAGCATCGCACCACCCCCGGCCAGCCCCACCAGGGCCAGCGCCGGCAACCAGGGCAGCAGACCGGCGCCGCTGCCCTCCTCGTCGAGGGTCGAGCCGGTGGCCGCCACCGTCCAGGTGCGGGTCACCGCCCAGAGGGCCAACCCCGCGCCGGCCAGGCAGGCCAGCACGGCGTACGCCAACTCACGCCGCACCGACGCTCGCGCCGCCACCTGCGGCTCGTCCGTCTCGCTCACCGGATCGACCTGCCCGCCACGACATCCACCCGCGATCGTCGGGCCGGGATCACCCCGGCCTCCGCCGGCACCCGTACGGTCATCGGGCCGGCCTCAGGGTCTCCGCCGCGGCGATGGCCGCCAGGACGGCGGCGGCCTTGTTCCGGGTCTCCTGGTCCTCGGCGGCCGGATCGGAGTCGGCCACCACCCCGGCACCGGCCTGCACGTAGGCCCTACCGGCGCGGATCAGGGCGGTCCGGATCGCGATCGCCATGTCCAGGTCGCCGCCGAAGCCGAAGTAGCCGACCGTACCGCCGTAGAGGCCACGGCGTACCGGTTCCAACTCCTCGATGATCTCCATGGCGCGCACCTTCGGGGCCCCGGAGAGGGTGCCCGCCGGGAAGGTCGCGGCGAGGGCGTCGAAGGCCGTGCGGTCCTCGCGCAGGGTGCCGACGACCGTGGAGACGATGTGCATCACATGGCTGTACCGCTCGATGGTGGCGAACTCCGGCACCTCGACCGTGCCCGGCCGGCAGACCCGACCCAGATCGTTGCGTCCCAGGTCGACCAGCATCACATGCTCGGCCCGCTCCTTGGGGTCGGCCAGCAGTTCGGCGGCCAGGCGGGCGTCCGCCTCCGGGGTCACCCCGCGCGGACGGGTACCGGCGATCGGGTGCAGCAGGGCCCGCCGCTCACCACCCTCCTCGATGGTCACCTTCAGATGCGCCTCCGGGGAGGAACCCACGATGTCGAAGTCGTCGAAGCGCAGCAGGTACATGTACGGGCTGGGGTTGGTGGTCCGCAGCACCCGGTAGACGTCCAGCGGGTCGGCCTCGGTGTCGCGTTCGAACCGTTGGGCCAGCACGATCTGGAAGCATTCGCCGGCCCGGATGGCCTCCTTGGCCGCCTCGACCGCCTTGGGGTAACCCCCCTCGGGGGTACGGCTGCGTACCTCACCGACCGGTGGGCGGTGCACCGTGGAGACCATCGGGGGGATCGGCCGGGACAGGGCGGTCGTCATCGCGTCCAGCCGGCCCACCGCGTGGTGGTAGGCGGCGGCGACCAGGGCCTCGCGGCCCGGCTCGTCCGGCGGGGGCAGGACCGCGTTGGCGACCAGGATCGCCGAGCCGTCGAAGTGGTCCAGCACCACCAGGTCGGTGGCGAGCATCATGCCCAACTCGGGTACGCCCAGGTCGTCCTCGGTCAGGTCGGGCAGCCGCTCGAACCGCCGGATCAGGTCGTAGCCGAGGTAGCCGACCATCCCCCCGGTCAGCGGGGGCAGCCCGGCCTGCGGATCGCCCGGCGGCCCGGCCAGCGCGCTCACGGTCGCCCGCAGCACCTCGACCGGGTCACCGCCGGTCGGCAGACCGGTCGGTGGGGTGCCGAGCCAGGTGGCCGCGCCGTCGCGCTCGATCAGGGTGGCGCTGCTGCGTACCCCGACGAAGGAGTACCGGGACCAGGACAGTCCCGCCGAACCGACCCCCTGCTCGGCGGACTCCAACAGGAAGGTGCCCGGGCCACCGGCGAGCTTGCGGTAGACCCCCACCGGCGTCTCCGCGTCGGCGAGCAGTCGACGGGTCACCGGCACCACCCGCCACCGGGCCGCCAGCTCGGTGAAGGTGGCCTCGTCCGGACTCACCCGACCGTCCGTCACGAGGTCACCTCCCCGGTGACCGGAAGCTCCGTGTGAAAGCAGGTGCGCTGCCCGGTGTGGCAGGCGGGGCCCACCTGATCGACACTGACCAGCAGGGCGTCACCGTCACAGTCCAGGGCCACCGACCGGACGTACTGGTGGTGACCGGAGGTGGCGCCCTTGACCCAGTACTCCCGGCGGCTGCGCGACCAGTAGGTCGCCCGGCCGGTGGTCAGGGTGCGGTGCAGGGCCTCGTCATCCATCCAGGCGACCATCAACACCTCACCGCTGTCGTGCTGCCGGACCACGGCGGCCACCAGACCCTCGGGGGTACGGCGCAGCCGGGCGGCGATCGCCGGGTCCAGCCGGGAGGGCCGGTCCGGGCCGCCGGAGGGTGGCGCTTCGCGGTGGGCGCCGGTCACCGGCGCGTCAGGTACGGACACAGTTAGCCATTGTTCCGCACGCGGCGCGGGTACCCCAGCGGGCTCCCGCCCGCCGGGCACGGGCGGACCGACAGCCTCCGGATCGCGCGGCGGCACCACGGCGGAGGGCTCCCCGTCGTTCGGCGGCGTCACCACGGCGGGCTCCCGCTCTTCCGGCGGCCTGACGGGGGTGGGCTGCCGCCCGAAGGGCACGGAGGGAGCGGCGGGGGGCGCGGGCGGAGCGGCGGGCCGGGCCAACTGGGCGATGTAGCGGTCCAGGCGGCCGTCGAGCAGGGCCTCGGCCAGGTCCGGGCCCCCCGCCTCGGCCACCTCGGCGGCGTACGGGCGGATCAGCGGCAGGATGCCGGCCACCAGTCGGGCCGCGGCTGCCCACAGGCGGCCGGTCGAGCCGGGCCACAGTCCGAGGCAGCGCAGCATGTCGTCGCGGTACCCGGCCGGGGCCACCGGCAGGTCGAGGGCGGCCGTGAAGGCCGACCGGCGGGACACCACCCGGACGGTGGGATTGGCCAGGCGCAGCACCGACGGGCAGAGCCGGGCCAGGTCGGCGGCGGCCAGTCGCAGCCCGACTCGATCGGTGGCGTCCCGAGCCGAGGCCACCTTGCCGAGGGTGGCGATCAGGTCCTCCAGCCGTGGCTCGTCGGCCGGCTGGCAGAGCACCGGCAGATCGATCCGGGCCCGCCAGCGCGGATCGGCCCACAGCAGCCGGGCGGGGGCCGTCACGGGCAGACCGAAGGCCCAGTCGGCCGGCTCGCCCAGCCGGGTGACCCAGGAACGGATGTCCCGGGCGGCGACGGAGACATGGGTCAGTCGGCCGGAATGCTCCGCGAAGTAGGCCCGGCGGGCAGCGTACGGGGCACCCCCGACCAGCAGGTCGACGTCGACGTCGCTGTGCGCGGTGGCGGCCCGGCGGGCGTGACTGCCGCGCAGCAGGATGCCCACCACGGGCCGGTCGGCGCTCGCCCGCAGCCGTGCGGTCCAGTCGTCGAAGAACCGACTGTCCGGTGACGAGGCGTGGACCACTGAGCCATCCTGCCGCATGTCCGATCTAAGGTGCAATGCCCGATGACGGACCCGTTGTACCTTACGGAGCTCTCGGCCATGTCATCGGCAGTCGTGCATCGAGGGCGCAGGCATCGCCATTGCTCCGCCGAAACTGATTCCACCAGAGCTGATTTCCACAGATCATGAGTTTTCGGAGGTGGCCGATGGTCGACGCGATCGCCGTCCGTGGCCTGGTCGTGGACCGGGGCGGGCGGCGAGTTCTGGACGGCATCGACGCCGTCGTCCCCGGCGGCTCGGTCACCGGGCTGCTCGGGCCGAGCGGAAGCGGCAAGACCACCCTGATGCGGGCGATCGTCGGAGTTCAGGTGATCACGGCCGGCGCGGTGACCGTGCTGGGTCAGCCGGCCGGCTCAGCAGGTCTACGCCACCGGGTCGGCTACCTGACCCAGGCGCCGAGCGTCTACGCCGACCTCACCGTCCGGGAGAACGCCCGCTACTTCGCCGCTCTGCACGGCCGGGGCGCTGCCGAGGCGGACCGGGCCGTGGCCGACGTCGGGCTGGCCCCGGCGGCCCGGCAGTTGGTGGGCAACCTCTCCGGTGGGCAGCGCAGCCGGGCGTCGCTGGCCTGCACCCTGGTCGGTGACCCGGAGTTGGTCGTGCTCGACGAACCGACGGTCGGCCAGGACCCGGTGTTGCGGGCCGACCTCTGGGCCCGGTTCCACGAGTTGGCCGCGACCGGGACGACCCTGCTGGTGTCCAGTCACGTCATGGACGAGGCGGCCCGTTGCGACCGCCTGCTGCTGATCCGCGCCGGACAGCTGATCGCCGACGACACACCGGACGCCGTCCGGGCTGCCGCCGGGGTCGACGACCTCGACGAGGCGTTCCTGCGGCTGATCCGAGCGGCTGAGACGAAGCCGAGCGGGGAGGCGGGATGAACACCCAGATCCTGTTCGCCACCGTCGGGCGCATCCTGCGCCAACTGCGTCACGACCGGCGGACGGTGGCCCTGCTGGTGGTCGTGCCCACCGTCCTGCTGACCCTGATCTACTACATGTACGCCGATCAGCCCACCGTGCCGGGGACGCCGTCCGCCTTCGACCGGATCGCGCTGGTCATGCTCGGCTTCTTCCCGTTCATCATCATGTTCCTGGTGACCAGCATCGCCATGCTCCGCGAGCGGACCACCGGCACGTTGGAACGCCTGCTCACCACCCCGCTGGCCAAGGCCGACCTGCTCTTCGGGTACGGCATCGCCTTCGGGTTGGCCGGCGCGGTGCAGGCCACCATCGCCTCGGCCGTGGCGTACTGGGTCTTCGGCCTGCACACCGCCGGCAGCAGCGGGCTAGTGATCATGATCGCCGCGTTGAACGCGGTGCTCGCCGTCGCGCTCGGACTGCTGTGCAGCGCCTTCGCCCGCACCGAGTTCCAGGCCGTACAGTTCATGCCGGTCGTGGTCGCGCCGCAGATGCTGCTCTGTGGGCTGTTCGTCCCGAAGGCGCAGATGGCGGGCTGGTTGCAGGCGGTCAGCGACGTGCTGCCCCTGACGTACGCCGTCGAGGCGCTGCAAGAGGTCGGCGCGCATGCCGAGCCGACGGCGACGATGTGGCGTGACGTGGCCGTGGTCGCCGCCGTGACGGTGCTGGCGCTGCTGCTCGCCGCGGCCACCCTGCGACGACGCAGCAGCTGACACCGGCCTCCGGACCCGGGGGTCCACCTTGCCCCGCACGCGGCTTCGCCTCGGCGTGCAGGAGGACGATGGCACGGCTGACCAGCCGGTCAGCGGGTCTGTTCCAGCCAGGAGGCGTAGAGCAGGGCGTAGACGGAATCCGGGTCGGCGACCAACTCGTCGTGCGGACCCCGCTGCACGATCCGGCCACGGTCCACCACGATCACCTCGTCGGCGTTCTGGGCGGTGGAGAGCCGATGCGCGATGGCCAGGGTGGTGCGCCCACGGGTCACCGCGTCCAGGGTCCGTTGCAGCCGGACCTCCGTGGCCGGATCGACGGCGCTCGTCGCCTCGTCCAGCACCAGCAGGTCCGGGTCGGCCACGTACGCCCGGGCCAACGCGACCAACTGCCGCTCCCCCACGCTGAGCGCCTCGCCGCGCTCGCCGACGCCGGTGGCCAACCCGGCCGGCAGGCCCTCCAACCAGTCACTCAACCCCAGCTCGGTGAAGGCGGCGGTGAGTTGCTCGTCGGTCAACTCCGGGCGACCGAAGCGGACGTTGTCGGCCACGGTGGCGTCGAACAGGAAGCCGTCCTGCGGCACCATCACCACCCGGGAGCGCAGCGACTCGAACCGTACGTCGGTCAGCGGCACCCCGGAGAGCAGCACCTCACCCTGCGACGGATCCATCAGGCGGGTGAGCAGTTTGGCGAAGGTGGTCTTGCCGCTGCCGGTCTCCCCGACCACGGCCACCCGGCTCTTCGCCGGTATCTCCAGGCCGACCTCGTGCAGCACGGTAGGACCGTTCGGATAGGCGAAACTCACCCCGGCGAAGCGGATGTCCAGCGGGCCGGGTGGCAGGTCCCGCCCCTGCTCGCCCGGGTCGGCCACGTCGGGAGTCATGTCCAGCACATCCAGCACCCGACGCCAACCGGCGATCGCGTTCTGCGCCTCGTTGAGCACCTCCGTGGCGATCTGCACCGGCTGGATGAACAGCGTGACCAGGAACAGGAACGCGGTGACCTCACCGATGCTCAGGGTCTGGTCGGCCCCGAGCAGCACCCCGACGACCACCACCCCGGCCAACGCCACCCCGGCGGCCAACTCCCCGACGGAGCTGCCCAGGATGCTGATCCGGATCGCCTTCTGCTGGGCCAGCCGTTGGGAGTCGATCGCCGCGTCCAGCCGCCGGGCGGTCCGCCCGGCGATGCCGTACGCCCGGATCACCGGCGCCCCCACCACGCTCTCGCCGACCGCGCCGAGCAGGGCGCCGGTGCGTTGCCGCACCACCCCGTAGGCGGCGGCCAGTCGGCGCTGGAGCAGCCGGATCACCACGACCGCCGGTACGAAGGCGGCGTACACCACAAGGGTCAGTTGCCAGGAGTACGCCAGCATCACCAATGTGGTGACCGCCAACTGCCCCAGATTGACCAGCAGGATCACCCCGCCCCACTGGAGGAACTGGGTGATCTGGTCGACATCGCTGGTCACCCGGGAGACCAACGAACCACGCCGCTCGGACTGCTGGTGCAGCATCGACAGGTCGTGCACGTGCCGGAAGGCCCGCACCCGCACGTTGGCCAGGGCGGTCTCGCTGACGGTGAACAGCCGCCGCATCATCAGGTAACCGCAGACGGTGGTCACCACCAGCACCGCCCCGGCCACCGCCACCACGGTGAACAGCGCGTTCAGGTCCAGCCCGCCGACGATGCCCCGGTCGATGCCCTGCTGCACGGCCACCGGCACGGCCACTCGCCCGACCATGTAGACCAGGGCCAGGCCGAGAGTGCCGGCCAGCCCGACCCGCAGCTCCGGCGAGAGGGCCAGGCCACGGCGCATCGTCTGCCAGGTCGACTCGGCCCGCTCCGACGCCGCCTCTGCGTTGCTCGCGCTCACCGAATCACCTTCCGTTCCCGACTGCGGGACTCCGCCGCGCTGCGTTCCTCGCGCTCACCGGTCCACCTCCAGGCCGGAGGGCAGGGGGGTGACCTCGTCGTACTTCGCCGCGCTCTCCGGGTCGACCTCGGCCTGCTCGTAGGCCGTCACCAGGTCGGCGTAGCCGGGCACGGTGGCCAGCAGGGTCGAGTGGGTGCCACGGGCGAGCACCCGGCCCTGCTCCAGGTAGATGACCTCGTCGGCGAGGGCGATGGTGGCCCGACGGTAGGCCACCACCAGGATCGACGCCCTGGGACCACCGCTGGTCGAGGAGCGCAGCCCGGCCAGGATGGCCGCCTCCACCCGGGGATCCACAGCGCTGGTCGCGTCGTCGAGCACCAGCAGGCGGGGCCGCCCGGCCAGCGCCCGGGCCAGGGTGAGCCGCTGCCGCTGCCCGCCGGAGAGGGAGGTGCCCCGCTCACCGACCATGGTGTCCAGCCCGTCGGGCAGGGCGGCGACGAACCCGTCGGCCTCGGCCAACCGCAAGGCGGCCCAGACCGCCTCGTCGTCGATGCCCGGCCGGTCCAGCGAGACGTTGGCCCGGATGGTGTCGTCGAAGACGAACGGCACCTGGGCCACCAGCGCCGCGTTGGCGGCCAGCGAGTCCGAGGTCAACTCCCGGACGTCCACCCCGTCCAGGCGGACCGTGCCGGACAGCGGATCCACCAGTCGTACGGCCAGCGAGGCGATGGTGGACTTGCCGGCCCCGGTCGGCCCGACCAGGGCCACCGTCTTGCCGGCCTCGACCGTGAAGGAGACCTCGCCGAGCACCTGCGCGCCGGGCAGATGCGCCTCGGCGGGTTCGTAGGCGAAGCCGACCTCGGTGAAGGTGAGCGAGGCCGGTGCGGTGGTGGAGGGCAGCCGGGTGTCGCCGTACGGCATCTCGCCGGTGGCCTCCAGAACCCGGTTGACCCGGTCCCACCCGGCGACACTGCGCGGCAACTCGGCCAGCACCCAGCCGATCGCCCGCACCGGGAAGGCCAGCACGGTGAACAGGAAGGCCACGCTGACCAGGTCCGCGACGTCGATGGCCCCCTGGCGCAGCCGGTACGCCCCGACCACCAGCACCGCCAGGGTGCCGAGGCTGGGCAGGGTCTCCAACATCGGGTCGAAGATGCCGCGCAGCCGCCCGACGGAGATCAGGGCGTCGCGCAGTTGCCCGGCCCGGCCGGCGAACCGCGCGGTCTCCTGGCTCTCCCGACCCATGGTCTTGACCACCAGGGCACCGTCGAAGCTCTCGTGGGCGATCTCGCTGACCTCGGCCCGCAGCCGCTGGGCACGGGCCTGGCGCGGCGCCATCCGCCGGGAGTAGGCCACGTTGAGCGCGAACAGTGCCGGGAAGACCGCCAGCCCGACCAGGGCCAGCGCCCAGTCGGTGAAGAAGAGCGAGGACACCGCCCCGACCAGCATCACCAGGGTGCCGACCGCGAAGGGCAGCGGGGCGATCGGCTGCCAGGCCGCCTCCACGTCGGAGTTGGCGTTGGACAGCAGGGTGCCGGTGGCGTTGCGGTGGTGCCAGGACAGCGGCAGGTCCAGGTAGCGACGGGTGACCCGGCGCCGATAGGCGGCCTGGAGGCGGTACTGCATGTATCCGGCGCCGAGTCGTCGGCCGAAGATGCCGACCACCCGCAGCACACTGAGCCCGAACAGCGCGGTGGCCGCGATGGCCAGGGCACTGACCCCCACGGAGCCGCGCTCGATCGCCGGGACCACCACCTCGCCGACCACCCGGCCGACGATGAAGGCGCTGGCCACCACCATCGCGCCGAACAGCACACTGCCGCTGACCGCGACCGCGAAGATCCTCGGCTGCTCGCGGATGGCCCGCCCCAGGACGGCCAGACCACGACCCAGCACATCCCGACTAGTCCCGCTCGCCACTGTCTCCCCCGCCGTAAGCCGCCAATATCCTCTCTCATCCTTACCGTTGTCCGCTCCCCCTGCCGACCCCCCGGTGATATGTCCGACGTCACCCCCAGGTGGCAACCAGGCACGACGGCCCATCCAGCGGGGTCGGTGGGATGGGCCTAGCATCGCTGTCATGTCGCGGTACGCCCGATCGGAGCGCAAGGCGCTCACCGACCTGATGTCCACGCTGGGACCGCAGGCCCCTACCGTCAACGAGGGTTGGACGGTGCGCGACCTCGCCGCCCACCTGGTGGTCCGCGAACGTCGGCCGGACGCCGCCGCCGGCATCCTGTTGGCTCCGCTGCGCGATCGCGGCGAACGGGTCCGCCGGCAGATCGCGGCGGGCGACTGGGCCGACCTGCTCGACCAGGTACGGAACCCTCCGGTGTGGAGCCCGATGAGCAACCCCCTGACCGACGAACTGACCAACACCCTGGAGTTCTTCATCCACCACGAGGATGTCCGTCGGGCCCAGCCGCAGTGGCAGCCGCGCGAGTTGCCGGCCGGGCTGGATCAGGCCCTGTGGCGGCGAACCTCGACGATGGCCCGGCTGACGCTGCGTCGTTTCCCCGCCCGGCTGGTCGTGCAGGCGCCGGGGCACGGTGAGGTCGTCACCGGCCAGGGCGGCGAAACGCTGCGCCTGGTCGGCGCCCCGGGCGAATTGACCCTGTTCCTGTCCGGTCGGCAGCGGGTGGCCCGGGTGGAGATCGAGGGCCCGGCGGCCCTGGCGGACCGGCTACGCGAGGCCAAGCTGGGCTTTTAGCTCGGTGTGCAGAACCGGCCACCGACCACACCCGAATAGTTATCCGGTCCGTACCCTGAGTTGATCGAGCCTCCCGTACGCTTGCCGCGCCGCTCCGCCCCGGGGGCGGCAGGAACAGGGAAACTCGATGCGAAGCTTTGCGCTGTCCGTCCTGCGAGAACCTCCCTTCACTGCGGATCAGCACCAGGACACCGAGGCACTGGCTCGGGAGAGCGAGAGCTGGGCGCAGCAGCTGGGACTGATCAGTAACGGACGGCGGTTGCGTCGGGCGGATGCTGCCGGGCTGGCCGGCCGGGCCTGCCCACAGGCACCCCGTGATCGTCTACGCCTGCTGTCCGACCTGATCTCCTGGCTGTTCGTGATGGACGACGCCTGCGACGAGGACGGTCTGGGGACCGATCCGACCCGCCTGGCCCCCACCGTGGCGGCCCTGCTGGACGTGCTGGATCAGCAGGGTGGTCGGGACGCCGAACCGGCCGCCGGCCCGTTGGGGGCGGCGCTGGCCGACCTGTGCCGACGGGTACGCGCCCACGACCGGCCGGCCGTGCTGCTGCGGTTCACCTCGGCCATGCGGGAGTACCTGCTGGCCCTGCTCTGGGAGGCGGCCAACCGGGAGCACGACCGGGTGCCCCCGGTGCACGAGTACGTGCAGATGCGTCGGCACACCGGTGGAGTGTTTCCCAGCCTCACCCTGACCGACCTGGTCCTGGACGGCTTCCCCTCGGCCGAGCACCGGGCCGACCCGCAGTGGGCCGCCCTGGATCAGCTCGCCGCCAACCTGATCTGCTGGTGCAACGACGTCTTCTCGTACCGCAAGGAGCACCGGGCCGGGCCGGACGCGCACAACCTGGTCACCGTGCTGAGCCGGGAGACCGGCGACGAGACCGCGGCGATCCGGGCCGCGGCGGCCCGCTTCAACGAGGAACTCGGCACCTATCTGACCACGGAGAGCGACCTGCTGGCGCAGCACGGCGAGGCGGTCCGGCCGGCGCTGGCGACCCGCCGGAACTGGATCCGGGCGACCTACGACTGGTCCCTGGCAGCGCAGCGCTACGCCTGAGCGGAGCCGGCCGGAGAGGAAACCGGCCGGTGGATGATCGACGGGGCTAGCCACTCCCCGACACAGGCAATACCCTTCGGTAACGAACACTCGACGTGACGATGGTCACGCCTCCACCCCCGAAGGCGGCTACAGCGATGGCTCTCGATGTACCGTACCGTTCCATTCCTGACATGTTCCTCAAGCGCGTGGCGGCCACACCGGACCGCCAGGCTTTCGGTCGCCCCGGCCCGGACAACTCTCCGGTATGGCTGACCTGGGCGCAGGTCGCCGAGCGGGCCAAGGCGGTCGCCGCCGGTCTGCACGGCCTGGGCGTCGGCCAGGAGGATCCGGTGGCGATCCTGGCGAACACCCGGCTCGACTGGGTCATCGCCGATTTCGGCATCATGTGTGCCGGCGGTGCCACCACCACGGTCTACCCCACCACGGAGCCCGACGACGCGACCTACATCATCGCCGACTCCGGTTCCAAGGTGTTGTTCGCCGAGGACCCCGGCCAGGCGGCGAAGATCGCCGGTGCCCAGCTACCCGCGCTGACCCACGTGATCCTCATCGACGGGGAGCCCGACCCCTCGGCAGCCGTACCCCAGCTCACCCTCGCCCAGTTGGAGAAGCAGGGCGCCGAGCGGCTGGCCGAGGACCCGGAGCTGGTCGACCGCCTGGTCGCCGAGATCGGCCCGGACCACCTGGCCACCCTGATCTACACCTCCGGCACCACCGGCCGACCCAAGGGGGTCGAACTGCTGCACGGTGGCTGGTGCTGGGAGGGCGTCGCCCAGGAGGCGGTCGGCCTGCTGCGCAATGACGACCTCCAGTACCTCTGGCTGCCGCTGTCGCACTCGTTCGGCAAGACCCTGCTCTGCGGGGCCACCCACGTAGGCCTGCCGACGTACGTCGACGGCCGGGTCGACAAGTTGGTCGAGTTGCTCTCGGTGGTCCAACCGACCCTGATGTGCGGGGCCCCCCGGGTGTTCGAGAAGGTCTACAACAAGTCGGTGACCACCGCCCAGGACGCCGGTGGCGCCAAGGCGAAGATCTTCGCCTGGGCGGTCGGGGTCGGCAAGGAGAAGGTCGCCCTGGAACAGGCCGGCAAGCCCCTGCCCGGCGGCCTGAAGTTCAAGTACACGCTGGCCGAGAAGCTGGTCTTCAGCAAGCTCCAGGCCCGCCTCGGCGGGCGGATCCGGGTGCTGGTGTCCGGTGCCGCCCCGCTCAGCCCGGAGATCGCGACCTTCTTCGCCGCGGCCAACCTGCCCATCTCCGAGGGGTACGGGCTGACCGAGTCCAGCGCCGGCAACTTCGTCAACCCGCCCAACGGGCTGCGCATCGGCACGGTCGGCAAGGCGATGGGTGACCTGGAGTGCCGCATCGACACCGACGGGGAGATCCTGATCAAGGGTCGCCCGGTGATGCGCGGCTACCACAACCTGCCCGAGGAGACCGCCGCCGCCTTCACCGAGGACGGCTTCTTCCGTACCGGTGACATCGGCGAGCTCGACGCCGACGGCTACCTGCGCATCACCGACCGCAAGAAGGACCTGGTCAAGACCTCCGGCGGCAAGTACATCGCCCCCTCGTACATCGAGGGCATGTTCAAGGCGACCTGCCCGTACACCTCGCAGGCGGTGGTCGTCGGCCAGGCCCGCAACTACTGCACCATGCTGGTCACCCTGGACCCGGACGCCATCGCCGGGTGGGCGGCCGGCACCCCCCTGGAGGGTCGGCCGTACGCCGAGATCGTCGCCTCGCCGGAGGCGAAGGCGATGGTCGAGGAGTACGTCGCCCAGCTCAACAGCAAGCTCAACCGCTGGGAGACCATCAAGCAGGTCACCATCCTGCCGCGTGACCTGACCATCGAGGACGGCGAGATCACCCCGTCCCTGAAGATCAAGCGTCGCGGGGTGGAGAGCAACTTCTCCACCGAGATCGACAAGATGTACACCGGCACGGTCGCCGAACTCTGACGGCAACCGCTCGCAGGCACCCCTCCGAGCCGGCCCCGCACCCCACCCAGGGCGCGGGGCCGGCTCGGTGCGTCCTGACCGCCGACGCTCCCGCAGCCCGTGCCGACGCCCGCGCGGCGGTCCCTGCGGCCCAGCCGACGCCCGGCGCGGACCAGGGCCACGCCGACCCGCTCAGGCGATGACGCTGGGCTCCCGCCAGCGGGGCGCCCCGCCCCGGTCCAGGTCGTAGCGGACCGCCGCGATCCGCCCGACCGCCTCGACCAGGTCGGCCGAGGGCAGGGTGAACGGCAGTCGCAGGAAACGCTCCAGGGTGCCGTCCAGGCCGAACCGGGGACCCGGGGCCAGGCGTACCCCGACCTCCTCGGCCGCCCGCGCCAGGGCGCTGGAGATCGGCCCGTCCAGCTCGGCCCAGAGGGTGACCCCACCCCGGGGCACGGTGACCCGCCACTCCGGCAGCCGCGCCGCCAGGGCGCCGAGCAGGGCGTCGCGCTGGGCGGTCAACTGGGCCCGCCGGGCGGCCACGATGGTCGGCGCGGCGGCCATCAGGTGTACGGCGACCAGTTGGTCCAGGACCGGACTGGCCATGTCCACGCCCACCCGGGCCGCGGCCAGCCGCTGCACCTGCGGGGCGGAGGCGCGGATCCAGCCGATCCGCAACCCGCCCCAGAAGGGCTTGCTCATGCCGCCGATGCTGACCACCCGGGAGTGCCGGTCGAAGCTGGCGGTAGGCGGCGGCAACGGGGCGTCGTCCAGCGACAGGTCCACGAAGGACTCGTCGACGATGAGGTCGGCGCCGACCGCGTGGGCGGTGGCCACCAGCCGCTCCCGCAGGTCGGCCGACATCAGGTGACCGGTCGGATTCTGAAAATCGGGAATCAGGTACGCGACGCGGGGGCGCACCTGTCGCAGCGAGCCGAGCAGCAGGTCGGCGTCCCAGCCGTTCAGCTCGGCAGCCAGGCCGTGAGTGGTGATCCGGGCCCGTCGGGCGGCGAGGGCCGCCAACGCGTTGGGGTAGCTCGGCGACTCCACCAGCACGCTGCCACCCGGGGCCAGCGCCAGTCGCAGCACCAGGTCCAGCGCGTGCTGGGTGCCGTTGGTGACCATGATCTGATCCGGTGAGGTGGGCAGGCCCCGGTCGGCGTACGCCTGGGCCACCGCCTCCCGCAGCTCGATGATGCCGATCGGGTGGTAACCGGCACCGCCCAGGTAGCGCGGCAGGTCCTCGGCCGCCGCTCGGGCGGCCGGCAGCAACTCCGGTGGAGCGGCCAGCGCCGCCACCCCGAGATCGAGCATGTCCCGGTCGTCCAGCGGGATCCACAGGCCGTTGCTGGCCACCCGGTGGGTTCCGGGCAGCATCGTCCAGCTGCCCGCACCCCGCCGACTGGCCAGATGTCCGCTGTCGCGCAGTTCGCGGTAGGCGGCCGTGACGGTGGTCCGGCTGATCTGCAGCGCCTCGGCCAGATCCCGCTCGGCCGGCAGCCGTACCCCCAGCGGTAGCCGACCGTCGGCGAGCAGGCCGCGTACCGCACCGGCCAGGGCCGCGTAGTCCGGTCTGCGTCGGCGGCCCGGCAGCGCATGCCACTGCCCGAGTAGGCGGGCCAATTGGGCTCCGCGCACCTGACTGGTCATGGCCACTCCCCCAATATTGGCTCTTTTTGAATGCCAATTGGCCACTAGGGTGGCAGGAGTGACATTGATTGGCAACCTGCGGCATCGTCCGGTGCGACGGTTGGTGCAACTGTTCGTCGGCCTGCTGCTGTACGGCGCGAGCATGGCGATGATGCTCCGTTCCGAACTCGGCCTGAACCCCTGGGACGTGTTCCACCAGGGCGTCTCCCGACTCACCGGGCTGAGCATGGGCACGGTGGTCATCATCGTGGGGGCCCTGGTCCTGCTGGCCTGGATCCCCCTGCGGGAACGTCCCGGCGTCGGCACCGTGGCCAATGTCGTCGTGATCGGCCTGGCGGTCGACCTGACCCTGGCCCTGCTGCCGCCGGTGGAGAACCTCGCCGTCCAGATCCCCCTGCTGACCGCCGGGATCGTGGGTAACGGGCTGGCCACCGCCCTCTACCTCGGGGCCCGCCTCGGGCCCGGCCCACGAGACGGGCTGATGACCGGTTTCGTCGCCCGCCGACCCGGTCGCTCGTTGCGCCTGGTCCGCACCGTCCTGGAGATCGGGGTACTGGCCGTGGGCGCGCTGCTCGGCGGCCAACTCGGCATCGGCACGGTCGTCTACGCGCTGACCATCGGGCCGCTGACGCAACTCTTCCTGCCCCATTGCGACGTGCCGGAGCCGCAACGCGAGGCACCACCCCGGATCGAGCCGGCACCGGCCACCTGACGGTCACTGAGGGCGATCACCCTGGTCGACAGCCGGCCGTGACCACCGAGGTCACGGCCCTGCCTTTCGGCCCGCACATCACAGGCCGTAACTCTTGGGTGGGTGGTGTTTTCTTGACCCCGATGGGACGGCAGAATCCTCACATGGGGGAGAACGCCTGGCGTCGGACCGATGCATGGATCTTCGTCTCGCTGGTGATCGCCAGCGGTGCGGGGCGGCACCGGCGGTCCCCGACCACACGCCGCCCGGAGGGCGTACGCCTGGCCGATGTGCTGTCCACGGCCGACCATCTTGACCAGAGCATCCCCGAGCGGCACGACATCGAGGAGGCGATCCGGCGGCTGCTCGGTGCCGGCCTGGTCGATGTCGCCGACGGTTGGTTCAGGATCACCCCGGACGGCGAGCGGCTGTGGCGGTCCCGACCCACCGCCGGGCTGGCCACCACTGTCGACACCGTGCAGAGTGTGCTCAGCCGCCGACATCCGCCGGGCACGGCCGAATGGCACCTGGACGAGGCCGAGCACGCCGCCGCCGTACAGGAATATCTGGTGCGGACCATCCCGATGCCCCGGCGTTCCCCGGAGGGGCATTCCGGCCACAACTGAGCCCGCGAGGGTCAGCGGACCGGGTGCCTGAGCCCGCGAGGGTCAGCGGACCGGGTGACCGGCCGTACGCAACGCGTCCTTGACCTGACCGACGGTCAGCTCCCCGAAGTGGAAGACGCTGGCGGCCAACACCGCGTCGGCGCCGGCCCCGATAGCCGGTGGGAAGTGCGCCACCTCACCCGCGCCGCCGCTGGCCACCACGGGAACCTCCACCACCCGGCGGACCGCCCCGATCAGTTCCAGGTCGAAACCCGCCTTGGTGCCGTCGGCGTCCATGGAGTTGAGCAGGATCTCACCGGCGCCCAACTCCGCGCCGCGCCGCGCCCACTGCACGGCGTCCAGCCCGGTGCCCCGCCGGCCGCCGTGGGTGGTCACCTCGAAGCCACTGGGGGTGGTGCCGGCCGGGGCCCGTCGCACGTCCAGCGAGAGCACCAGCACCTGCCGACCGAACCGGTCGGCGATCTCGGCGATCAACTCGGGCCGGGCGATCGCGGCCGTGTTCACCCCGACCTTGTCGGCACCGGCGCGCAGCAGGGTGTCCACGTCGGCGACCGTGCGTACCCCACCGCCGACGGTCAACGGGATGAAGACCGACTCGGCGGTACGCCGCACCACGTCCAGCATGGTGCCCCGATCGCTGGAGGAGGCGGTCACGTCGAGGAAGGTCAACTCGTCCGCGCCCGCCCGGTCGTAGGCCGCCGCCAACTCGACCGGATCACCGGCGTCGCGCAGGTCGAGGAAGTTGACCCCCTTGACCACCCGACCCGCGTCCACATCGAGACAGGGGATCACCCGTACCGCCACCGTCATGACACCAGCCTATCGTCGCGCCTCGGACCGACCGCGCGCCCGTCCGAGGCCGCCGGCGGTGTTAACCGGGGTCCCCTGCTCTACCGCAGGCGTTAACAAGGGGCCCTTCCTTACTGCTCGCCCTACTGCTCGGCGAGGGTCTGGAGGGCCTGGGCGACCGTGAAGGCACCGGCGTAGAGGGCCTTTCCGGCGATCACACCCTCGACTCCGATCGGTTCCAGGGTGGCCAGGGCCCGCAGGTCGTCCAGGGTCGAGACCCCCCCGGAGGCGATCACCGGGGCGTCGGTACGGGAGCAGACCTCCCGCAGCAGGTCCAGGTTCGGCCCCCGCATGGTGCCGTCCTTGGTGATGTCGGTGACCACGTACCGGGCGGCCCCGGCCTTGTCCAGGCGCTCCAGCACCTCGTACAGGTCACCGCCGTCGCGGGTCCAGCCCCGGGCCGCCAGGGTACGTCCCCGCACGTCCAGCCCGATCGCCACCCGGTCGCCGTACTCGCCGCAGATCCGGTCGCACCACTGGGGGTCCTCCAGGGCGGCGGTGCCGATGTTCACCCGGGCCGCACCGGTGGCCAGGGCGGCGCGCAGTGAGGCGTCGTCGCGGATGCCACCGGACAACTCCACCTGCACGTCGAGCCGACGCACCACCTCGGCCAGCAGGTCGGCGTTGGAGCCCCGGCCGAAGGCCGCGTCCAGGTCGACCAGGTGGATCCACTCGGCGCCGTCCCGCTGCCAGGCCAGGGCGGCCTCCAACGGGTCACCGTAGGTGGTCTCGCTGCCTGCGGCGCCCTGCACGAGCCGGACGGCCTGGCCGTCGGCGACGTCCACGGCGGGCAACAGAGTGAGGCTCACGTGTCTTTGTCCTTCCAGAATCAGGAACGGCGGTCCAGGGCGATCACCACGATCACCGGCAGTACGAGCAGCAACAGCACGATCAACACGACACGCAGCGCCAGGTCCGGTACGAGCACCCAGATCAGCGTGATCATCGCCAGGGTCAGCGCCGCGATGGTGGCCCGTTCCCGACGGGAGTAGCGCAGCAGGCGTCCCGTACGCCCACGTCGCACCGTGGGCACCATCCGCCGGATCAGCGCCCGACGGCGGGCCCGGCGGGCCATGGCCCGTTCCCGGGCCACCCGCCTGCGCGCCGCCTCCGCCTCCCGGGCCGCACGGCGACGGGCCCGTTCCTTGCTCACCGGGCCCCCCGCCGCACCCGGCCGTCCGGCCACGCCGGGCCGTTCGGTTCAGCCATCGGTGGGTAGCGTGTCCAGCCAGTTGCGCAGCAACCTGGCGCCGGTGTCGGCGGACTTCTCCGGGTGGAACTGGGCGGCCGACAGCGGGCCCCGCTCCACCGCGGCGACGAAGTCGGCCTCGTGGTGGGCGGTGGTCACCCCGGCGCCGGCCGCGACGAGGGCGGTCGGGTCGCAGACGGCGTACGAGTGGACGAAGTAGAACCGGCTGTCCGTCGGCAACCCGGCGAACAGCACCGAACCGACCGGCGGCTCCACGGTGTTCCAGCCCATGTGCGGCAGCCGGGCGGCCGGCAACCGGGTGACATCGCCGGGCAGCAGGCCCAGTCCCTTGGTGATGACACCGTGTTCGTCACCGGATTCGAAGAGGATCTGCATGCCCACGCAGATGCCCAGCACCGGACGGCCGGCGGCCACCCGTCCGGCGATCACCGGACCGGCACCCAGGGCCTCGATGCCGGCCATGCAGGCGGCGAAGGCGCCGACCCCGGGCACCACCAGACCTTCGGCGTCGGCCGCGGCGGCCAGGTCGTCGGTGACGGTGACCTCGGCACCGGCGGCGGCCAGGGCCCGCTCGGCGGAGCGCAGGTTGCCCGAGCCGTAGTCGAGCACCACCACCCGGGGCCGAGGGGTGTCGCGGTCCGTCACGATCCCTCCCCGGGCAGCAGCCACAGCACCCCGGCCACGGTGGCCAGCACCGCCAGCAGGGCGGTGACCACCACGGCCCCGCGCGGGGCGCCCTGCCGGTGCAGGGACCAGGTCCCACCCACCAGCACCCCGGCGAAGATCAACAGCAGGGTCGGCAGGATCCCGCTCATCGGCGCCACCCCCGCCCGTACCGCCCGGCGGCCATCACAGGGCACCCTTCGTGCTGGGGATCACGCCGGCCGCGCGCGGATCGATCGCGGTGGCCTCCCGCAGGGCCCGGGACACCGCCTTGAACTGCGCCTCCACCACGTGGTGGGCGTCCGGGTGGCCGCCCGGACGGGCCGCCCGCAGCACGTCCACGTGCAGGGTGATCCGGGCCGCCTGGCCGAAGGACTCCCAGATGTGCCGGGTCATGCTGGTCGGGTAGACCGGTCCGATGTACGGGGTCAGCAGCGGCTCGTCGTGCACCACGTACGGCCGACCGGACAGGTCGACGGCGGCCCGGACCAGTACCTCGTCCATCGGGACGGTGGCCGAGCCGTACCGGCGGATGCCGGCCTTGTCCCCCAGGGCCTGATCGAACGCGGCGCCGAGCGCCAACGCGGTGTCCTCCATCGTGTGGTGAGCGTCGATCTCCAGGTCACCCACCGTCTGGACGGTCAGGTCGAAGCCGCCGTGCCGGGCGATCTGGTGCAGCATGTGGTCGTAGAAGCCGACCCCGGTGCTGATCTCCGCCGCTCCGGTGCCGTCCAGGTCGATCTCGACCAGGACCTTGGTCTCCTTGGTGATCCGCTCCACCCGGGCGGTCCGGCTCATCATGTGCCTTTCGGTCGCGGCGGGGCTGACAGGCCCGCCCGCTGAATCTGGTCGATGGCTGCCAGGAAGGCGTCGGTCTCGGCGGGGGTGCCCGCGGTCACCCGCAGCCAGCCGGGCAGGCCGACGTCGCGGACCAGCACACCATGATCGAGCATCGCCTGCCAGGCCAGGGTCTGGTCACCGTCGACGGCGTACAACACGAAGTTGGCGTCACTGTCGGCCACCCGCAGGCCACGGCGACGCAGCTCGGTGACGATCCGGTCGCGCTGCTGCATGATCGCGGCGACCGTGCCGAGCAGGGCGTCCCGGTGCGCCAGGGCGGCCCGGGCCGCGGCCTGGGTCAGCGCGGAGAGGTGGTACGGCAGGCGGACCAGCTGCACCGCCTCCACCACGGCCGGGTCGGCCGCCAGATAGCCCAACCGGCCACCGGCGAACCCGAAGGCCTTGCTCATCGTGCGGGTGACCACCAGCCGGGGGTGACCGGGCAGCACCGCCAGGGCGCTGACCGTGCCCGGGCGGGCGAACTCCGCGTACGCCTCGTCGACCACGACCATCCCGGACGCGACCTCCAGCACCGCCGAGATCACCGCCGGGTCGAGGGCCGTGCCGGTGGGGTTGTTCGGCGAGCAGAGGAAGACCACGTCCGGTCGGTGTTCACGGACCTGGGCCACCGCCTCCTCGACGGTCAGACCGAAATCGACCCCCCGGCGGGCCGGCACCCACCGGGTGCCGGTGCCCAGCGCCAGCAGCGGGTGCATCGAGTACGCCGGGACGAAACCCAGGGCGGTACGCCCCGGACCACCGAAGGCCTGGAGCAGTTGCTGCTGGATCTCGTTGGAGCCGTTGGCCGCCCACACCCCCTCGGCGGTGAGCCCGTGACCGAGGTAGGCGGCCAGGTCGGCCCGCAACGCCACCGCGTCCCGATCCGGGTAGCGGTTGAGGTCACGCACCTCGGCCGCGACGGCCTTGGTGATCGCCTCGGCCACCTCCTCGGGCACCGGGTAGGAGTTCTCGTTGGTGTTCAGCCGCACCGGCACGTCCAACTGCGGGGCGCCGTACGGCGACCGGCCGCGCAGGTCGTCCCGGATCGGCAGGTCCTCCAGCCGGGTCATGACATCTCCGGGAAGCGGAGGCTGACCGCCTGGCCGTGCGCCGGCAGGTCCTCGACCCCGGCGAGGGTGACCACGTGCGGCGCAACCTCCCGCAGCGCCGCCTCGGTGTACTCCACCAGGTGGATGCCGCGCAGGAAGGACTGCACCGACAGCCCCGAGGAGTGCCGGGCACAGCCGCCGGTGGGCAGCACGTGGTTGGAGCCGGCGCAGTAGTCACCCAGGGACACCGGCGAGTACGCCCCCACGAAGATCGCCCCGGCGTTGCGTACCCGCATCGCCCACTCCCGGGCGTCGACCGTCTGGATCTCCAGGTGCTCCGCCGCGTACGCGTCGACCACCCGCAACCCGGCCTCCAGGTCGTCGACCAGCACGATGCCGCTCTGCGGACCGCGCAGCGCGGTGCCGACCCGCTCAGCGTGCTTGGTGGCCGGCACCTGCCGGGCCAGTTCCCGGTCCACCGCGTCGGCCAGGGCCACCGAGGGGGTGACCAGCACGCTGGCCGCCAGGGGGTCGTGCTCGGCCTGGCTGATCAGGTCGGCGGCGACATGCACCGGGTCGGCGCTGTCGTCGGCCAGGATGGCGATCTCGGTCGGGCCCGCCTCGGCGTCGATGCCGACCACACCCCGCAGCAGCCGCTTGGCCGCGGTCACCCAGATGTTGCCCGGGCCGGTGATCATGTCGACGGGTGCGCAGTGCGCGCTGCCGGCGGCGTCGACCGCGCAGCCGTACGCCAGCATGGCCACCGCCTGGGCGCCGCCGACGGCGTAGACCTCGTCGACCCCCAGCAGGGCGCAGGCGGCCAGTACCCGCGCATCGGGCAGCCCGTCGTTGTCCTTCTGCGGCGGGCTGGCCACCACCAGGGACCGGACCCCGGCCGCCTGGGCGGGTACCACGTTCATCACCACGGTCGAGGGGTACATGGCCAGGCCACCGGGGACGTACAAGCCGACCCGGTCGACCGGAACCCAGCGTTCGGTGACCGTGCCGCCCGGCACCACCGTGGTGGTGTGATCGGTACGGCGCTGGTCGGCGTGCACCTTGCGGACCCGGGCGATCGCCTCCAGCAGCGCGGCCCGTACCTGCGGATCCAGGGTGCTCTCCGCCGCCGCGATGGCCTCGACGGGCACCCGCAGCACCTCCGGGGACACCCCGTCGAACCGCTCGCTGGCCTCCCGGACCGCCGAGTAGCCATGCTCACGGACCGCCGTCACGAGGGGCCGGATCTGCTCGACGGCCACCGAGACGTCGAGCTGGGCACGAGGCAGCAGGTCACGCGGGTCGGGCACGCCGCCGCGCAGGTCGATGCGGTTCAACACGCCTGCGAGTCTAGGCGGCCCGTCAGGGCGGCGACCCGCGCCGCCCGTAGGCCGGGACGGTGAGCCGGGACACTCGTCACCCCGCCGGTGCGGCTACCCTCGATTCCGTGACCGCACGGCTGCCGGTGTTCCCGCTCGCCACGGTGCTCTTTCCCGGGCTGGTGCTGCCACTGCACATCTTCGAGGAGCGCTACCGGGCCCTGGTCCGGCACCTGATGGCCCAGCCCGAGGGCACACCGCGCGAGTTCGGGGTGGTGGCCATCCGCAGCGGCTGGGAGGTGGCACCCGCCCCCGGCCGGGTCCTCGCCGGCAGCGGGGAGTTGACCCTGCACGAGGTGGGTTGCAGCGCGGAGCTACGACAGGTCACCGAGTTGGCCGACGGTGGTTTCGACATCGTCACGGTGGGGCGGCGCCGGTTCCGGATCGAGCAGCTCGACAACGCCGCCGAGCCCTACCTGACCGCCGAGGTGAGCTGGCTGCCCGAGCCGACCGGCCCGGACGAGGCGGCCAGTCTGCTGGCCTCCCGGGTGATCGCCGTCTTCCGGGAGTACCTGGGCCTGATGCGCACCGAGGCCGGTCAGCTGACCGAGCAGCTGCCGGAGGACCCGACCGTGCTCTCCCACCTGGTGGCCGCGACCGCCGCGCTGACCGTGGCGGACCGGCAGCGACTGCTCGCGATCGACGACACGACCGCCCGGCTGCGCGCCGAGCTGACCCTGCTCAACCGCGAGGCGGCTCTGCTGCGCCAGGTGCGGGCGGTTCCGGTGTCGCTGGCGGAGTTGGCCAAGCCCCCGCCGGCCCCGAACTGACCCCACCCGCCGCAGGCACCCCGGGCGCGAACCCACCCGGTCCCGGCGGCGGTCCCGGCGCGAACCCGCCGGCGGGCGGTGGCGGGTAGCCGCCGACCGCGCCCGGCCCGGCCGGCCAGGGGCCCGGCCCACCCGGCGGGTAGCCGGGCGGCAGGGTCAGCTCCGGCTCCGGGCGCAGCGAGGGCCACTGGGACCAGCCCGCCAGCAGGGTGTACGTCACGGCGGCGCCGAAGGCCGGCAGCAGCAGGTTGCCGTACGGCAGGGGCAGCACCCCGAGGACCATCTCGATTCCGCCGGCCCGCAGATCGGCCGGCTTGGTGAAGGCGGTGCCCTCCGGCGCGGTCGCCAGCAGGCGTTCGTAGGTGCCCAACCCGATGCGGCGACCGACCTGCCAGGCGACCATCGCGGCGGCCAACGCCCCGGCCACCACCACGACCAGCCCGAAGGGGCCCCGGCGGCGGCGCAGCACGATCCACAGGGCCAGCCCGGCGAGCACCCCGAAGGCCAGACCGAGCAGGCTGAACCAGCCGTCGGCGGCGACCGGCTGCTCCGGCTGGGGCTCGCCGTAGACGGCGCCGTTGGCGGTCTTGACGACCGGGGTGGCCGGGGAGATCACCGCCCACAGCAGCCCCAACGGCACCCCGAGCAGGGCCAGCACGAACACGGCCACCAGCCCGACCCGAACGCTGCGGCGGGGCGGATCGGCCGGTGCCTGAGGGGCGACCGGTGCGGGCGCCTGGGGGTCAGCCGACGATGCCGGTGCGGGCGGTTCGACGGCGGGTGTCTCCGGACTCACCCGATGATCCTCGCAGCTTCCTCGACGCGCTGTACACGGTGTGGTCGCCTCAGCGGGCGAAGGGCTCCAACATCACCGAGGCGGCCCGCATCCACGCCTGCCGGGTCTCGGCCTGGAGCTGGTGATATTCGATCGAGGAGCCGGTCTCCAGGGCCGGGTCGTAGGGCACCACGGCCACCGTCCGGGTACGGGTGGCGAAGTGCTTCTCCAGATCGTTCTGCAAGGGCAGTCGGCCCGGGGTGGGACAGGAGATCAGGGTGACCGCGTTGTCGGCCAGCTCGCCCATGCCCTCGGAGTGCAGCAGGTCGAGCATCCAGTCCGCGCTGAAGGCGGCATCCTCCCGGGGCACCGTGGTGACCACCAACTGGTCGGCGGCGTGCATCACCGTACGCCAGTTCGGGCTCTCCACGTTGTTGCCGGTGTCCACGCAGATCACCTCATGGGTGCGTCGCAGCAGCTCCAGCACCCGCTTGACGGTGAACTGGTCCAGCCGCTGGGCGAACCGGGGGCTCTCCTCGCCGGCCAGCACGTCGTAGGACCCGTCGGAGGCGTGCCGCAGGTAGTCGTCCAGCGCCTCCAGCAGCTCGTTGCCCTCCCGGATCTCGATCTGGACGAGATCGGCCACCAGGTGCCGGATGGTCCGGGCGTGCCGGGCGCTGCCGGCGCGTAACCCGAGGGTGCCGCGTAACTCGTTGTCGTCCCAGGCCAGCACCCCCCGGCCGCGTACGCTGCCGATGGTCGCCGCCGCCAGCACGGTGGCGGTGGTCTTGTGCACCCCGCCCTTGGGATTGGCGAAGGCGACCACCCGTGGGGTGCCCAGGTCCTTGCGCAGCACCGCGGCGGCGCGCTCCAACTCGCTCTCGATGCTCTGCGCCCGCCACTCGATCCGCCCGGGACGCCCGGCCACCGCGGCCGAGGCGACCGCCGCAGGAGGCCCGGGCGGGGCGGGTGGGGCGGGGAGCCCGGCCGGGGGTGCGGGGGGTACGCCGAGCCCGGCCGGCGGCCCCTGGGGCGGGCCGGGCGGTTGGTAGCCGCCGTTGTCCAGCAGGGCGTAGCGGGAGTCCATCGGCGGGGCGGCGTGCCGGTACCCGTTGTCCAGCAGGGCGTAGCGGGAGTCCACCGGCTCTGGTCGACGTGGCTCCGGCGGATGGGGGTACGCCGGTTCCGGCGGATGGGTCACCGGCTCCGGCGGATATCCGGGGTGGCCGCGGTACCCGGGTGCCGGTCCGGGGGCGTCGAACCGGTAGCCGGCCTCCGGGCGGTAACCCGGGTCGGCGCCGTACGTCCGATCTGGCGGCGGTCCGGTGGCCGAGGCGCGCCCCGAGTAGCCGGAGCCCGACGCCCGACGCGGCAGCGGCTCGGTCGGCGGCGGCTCGTCGGCCTGTCGCTCGTTGGTTGCCTGCTCAGCGCCGCGACCGCCGAGGCGGGCTCGGTCGAGCAGGGCCCGCCACCGCGGTGCCGGCTCGGCGGGCCGTCCCCAACCGGTCTCGCTGCCGTCCACGGCTCGCCTCCCCAGCGCCTCGGTCTCCGTCTGACAGGCTACGAACGAAACCGTTCTGAGGCCACACCGGGACACCCACCGATATGGCCTCAACTGTCACGGTGTCGGCTCCGGACCGTCCACCACCTGTAGGTCCGCCTCACCCTCCCGGAAGGAATCCGTCGAGGTGGGAGTGGCCGAGGGAGGCGCGTACACCGGGGGGGTCCGGGATGGCGTCGGCGATGGTGACGAATCCGTCACTTCCGGCGTCACCGGCGCCTCCTCGGGCACCGGCGCCCAGGACGGCAGCGGGTACTTCGGGTTGGGCGTGGGGCTGGACAGCAGGTCCCGATCGACCGGCGGTCGGGCCACGTCGCGCTGCTCGGGCAGGGGTGGGGTGAACACCGTCCGTTCCAGTCGCCGGACCTCCGGCGCGGGATCGACCACCCGTACCCCTGGGCGGGTCGCCACCCCCCGCAGCACGGACGGCTTGGCCCGGACCACGACGGCGTAGACGCAGGCGCAGCTCTCCCGGTAGGCGGCCGCCTCCCGCTCCGCCAGGCGCGCCCCGCTGACGTAGAGCTGACGCAGTTCCCGTTCCTGCGGCCCGCCGCCACCCAGGGCGGCAGCCCGCGACCGGTAGTCGGCAGCCTCCCGTTCCTTGCGTTCGGCCAGGTCCGCCATCCCGGCCGTGACGTCCTCGGGCAGCCGCTGGGCGGGAATGCGCACGATCTCGGTCTGCCGGTCCGGCAGCGGCACCCGGCCGAACACCACGGAGACCCCGACATCTCCGACCACGGTCGCCAGCGACTGCGGGGTGACGTACTCCGAGAGGGAGACCAGGGCGTAGGTGCCGTCGGCCAGCGGCGTCCTGCGCGCCAGGCCGGCCAGGTCCGCCGCGGCCGTGCGCTCGTAGCTCGGGATCGAGTCGCCGTCGGCGATGCCCACCCGGGTCACCTCGCCGACCGTACGGTCGGACACCGGCGGGCCCCCGGTGGCGAACACCGCGGTGAACAGCACGGCGCCGCAGGACAGCACCGCCACCCAGCTGAGCAGCGAGTTGCGGGCCGGCCCCTGGTCCAGCCGTCTCAACATGGCGGCGAGGCGGGGCAGCAGCCGCTGGTCCAGCTGCCGCAGCAGATCGCCGGCGCGCACGGGCGGTCCCCTCGTCGGATCGGTCGGGACGGGCGGGGCGTGTCAGTCGCGGAGAATCTCCAGCGCGCGCCCCAGATCGTCAGGGTAGTCGCTGACGAAGCGGACCTCGTCCCCCGTACGGGGGTGCTCGAAACTCAACTCTCTGGCGTGCAACCACTGCCGATCCAGTCGGAGCCGGGCGGCGAGAGTGGGATCCGCGCCGTACGTCAGGTCACCCACACAGGGGTGCCGCAGGGTGGAGAAGTGCACCCGGATCTGATGGGTACGGCCGGTTTCCAGCTGCACGTCGACCAGGCTGGCCGACGGGAACGCCTCGATGGTGTCGTAGTGGGTGATGCTCGGCTTGCCGTCGGAGACCACCGCCCAGCGGTAGTCGTGATGCGGATGGCGGTCGATCGGGGCGTCGATGGTGCCGCGCAGCGGGTCGAGGTGCCCCTGCACCACGGCGTGGTAGCGCTTCTCCACCTCGCGGTTCTTGAAGGCCCGCTTGAGGAAGCTGTACGCCTGCTCGCTCTTGGCCACCACCATGACCCCGGTGGTGCCGACGTCGAGCCGGTGCACCACCCCCTGGCGCTCGGCGGCGCCGCTGGTGGCGATGGTGTGACCGATCGCGGCCAGCGCGCCGATCACGGTCGGGCCCCGCCAGCCGGGGCTCGGGTGGGCGGCCACCCCGACCGGCTTGTCGACCACCACGATGTCGTCGTCGGCGTAGACCACCCGCAGTCCCGGTACCGCCTGCGGCACCACCACCGGGGGCGCGACCGGCGCGGGCAGGGTCACCTCGAGCCAGGCGCCGGCCCGGACCTTGTGCGAGTTGGGGCGTACCGCGCCGTCGACCAACGCCTCCCCGGCGTCGACGAGGGCGGCGGCGGTCGTGCGGGACAGCCCGAACAGTCGGGCCACCGCCTGGTCCAGTCGCATACCGTCCAGGCCGTCCGGGACGGGCAGGCTGCGGTGGTCGCCACCGGCGGAGAAGGTCGTCGTCATGCCGGCTCCCGCCGCTCGTCGTCCGTAATCTGCGCCGTCGGTTCCGGCGCGCGTTCCATGCCCTTGCGGTCGTCGCCGACCAGCCGGGTGCCGTCGCGCTGGCGGCCGGTGAACTCCAGCCAGACGGCCAGGATCACGCCACAGACCAGGGCGCTGTCGGCGATGTTGAAGATCGGAAAAACCCGGCCGTACGGGTCGAACACGCTGATCATGTCGACCACGTGGCCGACGAACCAGCCCGGGGCCCGGAAGATCCGGTCGATCAGGTTACCGGTGACGCCGCCGACCACCAGGCCGAGCGAGATGGCCCAGGGCACCGACCGCAGGGTCCGCCCCATCCAGGCGATCCAGGCCAGCACCCCGATCGCGATCAGCGGGAAGACCCAGGTGTAGTCCTTGCCGATGCTCCACGCGGCCCCGCTGTTGCGGGTCAGGGAGAGATAGAGGGCGCCACCCAGCAGCCGCACCGGCTCGCGGTCGCTCAGCTCGGCAAGCGCCAGGTGCTTGGTGAGCAGGTCGACCGCGAGCGCGAAGGCCGCCAGGCCGAGCAGGATCGTGACGGGTCTACGCCGCGATCTCGTGGCGGTACCCGGCTCGGCGGTGCCGGGTCCTGCGGACGGTACTGCGCTCATCTGCTCCCCATCGACGTATCACGGCGGTGCCGTGGCACCGCCGTGCACCAGCGCCGGGGAGCCCGCCGTCAGCGTCGCTCCGCCAGCTGTTTGCAGGTCACACAGAGGGTGGCCGACGGGAAGGCGGCGAGCCGCTCCACCGGGATGGGGTTGCCGCATCGCTCGCACCAGCCGTAACCACCTTCGTCGAGGCGCTCCAGAGCCCGCTCGACCTGCGTGATCCGTTCCAAGATGCTGTTGGCGAGAGAGATCTCCTGCTCCCGCTCGAACGTCTTCGTGCCGGTGTCGGCCTGGTCGTCCCCGGCCGAGTCGGTGAGGCGCTCGCGCTGCAGCTCGGTGATCTCGCTCAGCGTCTGATCGTACTCGGCGCGCAGCTCGTCGTACCGTGCTGCCAGGGCGGCGCGGATCTTCTCGGTCTCCGCGGCACTGCGGGTGGACGTCATCGCGGGCTTTCGACCGGCGGTCCTGGTGTCGGCTGGTTTGGCCATCATCACTCCCTATGCCACGGAACCGCGGAGGTCCGCAGCCCCTGGACTGAGGCCGCCGGCATCGGCCACCCCAGGTACAAAACGGGCGCGCGGCCCACTGGCCGCGCACTCCGGAGATTCGCAAGGATACGGAACGTAAGGTCGTCCGACAACGTGCCGCACCGAATTGCCCGTTCCACCCCGATCCGTACGGGAACGAAGCACAGCGAACGCTAGCAGACCCCCACCCCCAACCCCCGCTCCCCGCAAAGTTGAGCAAGAAGTCTGCGTCTTCATCCGGCGATTCCGCGACGCGGACTTCTTGCTCAACTCGGGTTGTCGAGGAGGCGGTGGAGGTGGGTGGGGAGGTCGGTGGGGGCGGGGTCGACCACGAAGAGTTTGTCGCGGCTCGCCGCGCCGGCGCGTAGTGAGACCGCGGCCGGGCGGACACCGAGGGCCTCGGCGAGGGCACGTCGGGCGGCCTCGGTGGCGCGGCCGTCGACTGCGGGAGCGTTGACCGCGATCACCAGAGCGGGCCCGTGGGGGCCGTCGTACCGGCCACCGACCCGGGCCCGGGAGGCCCCCGGCTTCACCCGGACGGCGACGGTCAGCGCCTCGGCGGTCATCGGATCGGATCAGCGCCGTTCGGACTGCGACAACAGGATGGTGTCCGGCGTGCAGTCGGCGCACGGGGTGAAACCCAACGAGACCGCCTCGGCCACCGCCAGGGGCTCGTGGTCCCGCCCGACCAGGTGCGTGCACTCGTCGAGGTGGTAGCGGGGTCGGCCGTCGACCACCCGGACCTCGTCCGGCAGTCGGGACACCCGGGCAGCCTGCTCGGGGGTGACCTCCTGCGCACCGGGCTCGTCGTCGTACGGCTCCCCCGCTCCGGCGGTCGCCACGGACACCCCCGCGTCCGCGGTGGCCATCGGCGTCCCCGCCGCGGCGGTGGTCGGCGCGGTCACGTCAGCGGCCATCGGCGCGGTCGCCTCGGCGGTGCCCATCGTGGTCGTCACCGGCGAGCCGGGTGGTTGCCGCCACCCGGGCACGCCGGTATCCGAGGTTGATGGGACATGCTGCGCCGGGATGGTGGCCGAACGGACCCCGGCATCCTCCCGCTGGGTCGCGGACCGGCCGGCGGCAGCCTGGCGGGCCCCCGCGACCAGTGCCACCGCAGCCAGCAGGCTGGCGCCGATGGAGACGACCAACAGGGCACTGGACCCGCTGGCCAGCCCGAACACGAGTAGCGCCACCGCGACGAGGATGAGCGCGAGACTGATGACTATCACGGCTCACCCCCGCCGCGTCGTAGAAGATGAGGCAGGGCGGGCGGCCGTCACGACGGCCGCCGCCCGGTTCAGCGACCGGCCTCGAGTGCCCCGGAGCGACCCCCGCCGTAGGAGCCGGCGAGACCTGCGGCGGCCAGGCCGTTGCCCGCCGCGCGGGTGCCCTCTCCGCCACGGGTCATCTCCGCCTCCAGGCCCTGACCACGACCGTCGAGGTCGCGCAGCTGGCTCTCCAGGTAGGCCTTGAGACGGGTACGGTACTCGCGCTCGAACTGCTTGAGCTCCTCGATGTGCTTCTGGAGCGCGGTGCGCTTGGCGTCCAGGCCGCCCATGGCCTCCTGGTGACGCTGGCGGGCGTCCCGCTCCAGCGCGTCGGCCTTGGCGCGGGCCTCGCGGGTGACCTCCTCGGCCTTGGAACGGGCCTCGGACAGCAGTTGGTCGGCCTCACGACGGGCGTCGGAGACGTGGTCGTCGGCGGTCCGCTGGGCCATCATCAGCACCCGCAGCGCCTGCTGCTCGCCGTCACCGCCCGGCACCGCGCCACCGGCGGCGGCGCGTACCTGCTCCAGCTCGGCCTGCATCGCGCGGGCGGCCTGCTCGGCGGCGGCCTTGTCGCGCTGCACCCGGTCGAGCTGGGCCTTGACGTCGTTGAGCTCGGCCGCCAGGCGGGCGTCGCCACCGGGGCCGGCGGGTGCACCGCCCCGCCCACCGCGCTCCACCTGGGCGCGCAGTTCGTTGTTCTCCTCGATCAGACGGGCGAGTTCGCGCTCGACCTCATCCAGGAAGGCGTCGACCTCCTCCTCGTCGTAGCCCCGTTTACCGATCGGCGGCTTTTTGAAGGCGACGTTGTGGACGTCGGCCGGGGTCAGCGGCATCGAAACTCCTCGGGTCAGTTGCGGCCGCGATAGCGCGTCGGTCATCAGGCGGTCCTGAAGATCGCCGGCTCTAACACAAACCTCATCAGCACGAACAGGATAACCAGGAGCACAAGGGAGGCCAGGTCGATGCTCACGGTACCAATTCGCAGCGGAGGGATCACACGCCTCAACGCCCAGAGCGGGGGATCAGTGACGCTCCACACGGATTCCAGTCCGGCTGATGCACCGCGACCAGGCTGCCAGCGCCGACCGTACTGAAGGACCGCACTCAGCACGAACCGGGCCAGCAGGATGATCAGGAACAGATAGGTGATCAGGTAGAGGACCTGTAGCAAGATCGACAACACGGTAGGCGACGTCCCTCGGGTCGGGCGGGTCAACTCAGGCTGAAGAACCCGCCCTCGGCGATCTTGGCCTTGTCCTCCGCGGTGACCTGGACATTGGCCGGCGAGAGCAGGAACACCCGGTTGGTCACGCGCTCGATCGTACCGCGCAGTCCGAACGCTAGCCCGGCAGCGAAGTCCACCAGTCGGCGGGCATCGGCCTCATCCATCTCGGTGAGGTTGATGATCACAGGCACCCCGTCGCGGAAGTGCTCGCCGATGGTGCGGGCCTCCCGGTAGGTGGTCGGATGCAGGGTGGTGATCTGGTAGCGCTGCTCCTCCTCCTGGACCACCGCACGCTCGCGGGGCTGCGCCTGCGGCGCCAGGGCCAGGTTGTCCCGAGTGTGGTACGTCAACGCGCCGGACTGCTCCCCCGAGGACCGGGTGATCGAGCGTACGCTGGACCGCTCCACCCGCTCGGGGCGATCGGAGTCCAGTCGCTCGGACTCGCCCAGCCGGCCACCGGAGCGCTCGCCGAGCCGCCCCCGGTCCCCGAGCCGGGGACGAGGCGCCGGAGGCTCGTCCACCTCGTCGTCCGCCTCGTCGGCGAACTCCTCGGCGTACCGGCTCTGCCGGTAGCGCGACTCGCGGTACCCGCCCTTGTCGTACCCACCGTCGTCATAGGCCCGCTCGTCGTCCTCTTCGACAAGTCCGAGCCAGACCCCCGCCTTGCGCAGTGCACCCATCCCCGCGCCCTTCCCGTCCGCCGTGCGGCACACGCCCCCGTACGTGTCGCCTGTCGCGAGTGGACCATTCCTGCCCACCGGACCGGAACGGCAATCCCCTGACGCACAATTCGCGTTGCACGTCACGCCCCCCGGTCGCCGGTAAGGCCGCTCCCACAAACAACACTGATGTAATTTGCTTCTCTCGCGGCCAGGCTACCGCAGCGTGGGACGCATTCCGAGCAACGCGCTGCCGACGCGGACATGTGTCGCGCCGTGGCCGATCGCCGCCTCCAGATCCCCGCTCATCCCGGCCGACAGGACGACGGCCTGCGGATGCTCCGCGCGCAGCCCTTCGGCGATGGTGGCCAGCCGCGCGAAGGCCCGCTCCGGCTCCCATCCCAGGGGCGCCACCGCCATCAGCCCGGCCAACCGCAGTCCCGCCGAGGTGGCCACCGCGGCGGCCACCGACCCCAGGCCGATGTCCGGATCGGCCGAGTCGGCCACCGCCCCGCCGCGGGACGAGTCACCGTCGATGCTCACCTGCACCAGCACCTCCAGCGGCCGGTCCCGTCGGCCGGTCGCGGCGGTGTCCAGGGCGGCGGCCAACCGGACGCTGTCGACGGACTGGACCACGTCGGCGTACTGGACCACGGACTTCACCTTGTTGCGCTGGAGGCGCCCGATGAAGTGCCAGCAGGGGGTGACCCCGGCGGCCGCGACCTGAGCGGCCTTCGGGGCCGCCTCCTGGTCGCGGTTCTCACCGACATCGGTCACCCCGAGCCCGGCCAGGGCGACCACGTCGGACGCGGGGTAGGTCTTGGTGACCGCGATCATGGTCACCTCGGTCCGATCCCGACCCGCCGCCGCGCAGGCGTCGGCGATCCGGGACCGGACCCGCGCCAGCCCGGCGGCCAGTTCGGCACGTCGGTCGGGGCGCACCAGAGCGGGGCTGTCCGTCATGGCCGGTACTCAGGAACCGTTCTTGAGAAAGTCGGGCACGTCCACGTCGTCGAAGAGCACCCGGCGCGGCGACTGGGGTGCCACCGGGGGGGCCGGCGACGGTACGACCGGGGTACTCGGCTGGGCGGGCTGGTTCTGATTGGTCTTGCGGGTCGGCTCGGCCGCCTTGTAGGACGGCGTGCCGCCGTCGAAGCCCGCCGCGATCACGGTCACCCGCACCTCGTCGCCGAGCGCGTCGTCGATCACCGCACCGAAGATGATGTTGGCGTCCGGGTGAGCCGCGTCCGTGACCAGCTGCGCCGCGTCGTTGATCTCGAACAGACCCAGGTCGGAGCCACCGGCGATGGACAGCAGCACCCCGCGGGCGCCGTCCATGCTCTGCTCCAGCAGCGGGCTGGAGATGGCCGCCTCGGCCGCCTCGACCGCGCGGTTCTCGCCCCGGGCGCTGCCGATGCCCATCAACGCGCTGCCCGCGCCGCTCATCACGCTCTTGACGTCGGCGAAGTCCAGGTTGATCAGACCCGGGGTGGTGAT
Source organism: Micromonospora sp. DT229 (assembly GCF_049844505.1). Classification (NCBI taxonomy): domain Bacteria; kingdom Bacillati; phylum Actinomycetota; class Actinomycetes; order Micromonosporales; family Micromonosporaceae; genus Micromonospora; species Micromonospora sp. DT229. The sequence continues at coordinate 109,883 of NZ_JBNCLD010000011.1, forward strand.
CAGGTCGGTGATGCCCTGAACACCGGAGAGGAGCACCTGGTCGGCGGTACGGAAGGCGTCCATCATGCTGATGTTGCGGTCCCCGAGGGCCAGCAGCCGGTCGTTCGGGATGACGATCAACGTGTCGCACTGGTTGCGCAGCTCGTCGATGCCGGCCTCGGCCTGCACCTGACGACGCTTGCCCTCGAAGGAGAACGGGCGGGTCACCACACCGATGGTCAGGGCACCCAGCTTCCGGGCGATGTTGGCCACCACGGGTGCGCCGCCGGTGCCGGTGCCGCCACCCTCGCCGCAGGTCACGAAGACCATGTCGGCGCCCTTCAGGACCTCCTCGATCTCGTCGCGGTGGTCCTCGGCGGCGTTCTTGCCGACGTCCGGGTTGGCACCGGCGCCCAGCCCCCGGGTCAGTTCACGACCGACGTCCAGCTTGACGTCGGCGTCGCTCATCAGCAGCGCCTGGGCGTCTGTGTTGATCGCGATGAACTCGACGCCTTTGAGCCCAACCTCGATCATCCGGTTGACGGCGTTCACGCCGCCGCCCCCGATGCCGACGACCTTGATGACCGCCAGGTAGTTGTGCGGAGGTGTCATCTCCGGTCCTTCCCTTCGAGATTGGCTACTCCCCGACCGGTTACGGCGCGGCCAGACCCATGGTCGACCCGGCTGTCACCAGCGAGGCCGAGGGGGTAAACCCTCACCCTCTACTAGAGGGTTACAGTTATGTCAACCACTGATCCTCTTTCCGGCAACGTAGGCGCAGCGGAGCGAGGAACCAAGGACCCTTTCGGCGTGTCGCCGGTCAAGCGGGAGGGTTCACAGCCTGACCGGTCGCTCACCGGAAGGTGACCACCTCCGGGGCGCTGACGTCGATCCGGGTGGCGTCCTGATCCAGCAGGGCGGTGGCCACCCGGGCCTTGTCCGTCCCCCGGGTGGAATCTCCCCAGAAAACGGTCAAGTCACCCCGCAGCCGGACGCTGATCCGGGCCAGGCCCTCGACCGTGATCTCCACCAGATCCGCCCGCAACTGCGGGGTGAGGGCATCGAGCACCTCCAGCGCGGCATGGGTCGCCGGATTCTGCGAACCCGGGTCGGCCATCCGGATCAGCGGAAGACCCGCCGGACGCTGCGGCAGCGTACGGAAGGCCACCCCGGCGGCGTCGACCACCACGAACTGTTCCCCACTCGGCACCACCGCCACCGGGGTGCGCTCGGTGAGTCGTACGACCAGCGCGTCCGGCCAGTCCCGGTGCACCGACACCCGCTCCACCGGCGGCAGGGCGCCGATCCGGTCGGCCAGCTCGGTCAGGTCCACCCGGGCCAGGGGAGCCCCGTCGAGCACCCCGGCGGCATTGCGCACCTGCACGGCGGTCACCAACTCGGCGCCCTCCACCCGCACCTCGCGTACGCCGAACAGACCGGTGCCCAGCAGCACCCAGGCCACCAGGCCGGCCACGGCCAGCACCCCGCCGGCCACCGCCCACGGCAGTGCGGCCCGCATCCGACGGCGCCGGGCCCGCGCCATGAACCGGCGGGTGGAGGCGGGCACCGCGTCCCGACCGGCACGGACCAGCTGCCACTGGCGGACCGGGCGCCACCCCCCGCCACCGTCCACCCCGCCACCGCGGCGGCGGGCCGGTCCGGGACTCATTCCACCCCGGGGGCCGCGCCGTTTCGCGCGGCGGTGTCGGGAACCGTACCGCCGATGCTCGCCGAGCCCCCGGCCAGGCCACCGGCCACCGTGCCGGCGCCCTGCTGCGGATCGGTGGTACGCGCACTCAGGACGGCCAGCAGCTCGTCACCCATCAGCGAGATCGGCGGGGCGCCCATGGTCACCACCACGTCGCCGGGACGGGCCCGACGGGCCACCTCCGTCGGGGCGGCCTCCCAGGAGTCGACGAAGACCTTCCGCTCCGCCGGCAACCCCACCGCCTCGATCAGGGCCGCCGATCCCTCCCCCGGGTCGCGCTGCTCACCCGGACCGAAGACCTCCAGCAGCACCAACTCGTCCGCGATCGCGAGGGCCTCGGCGATCTCCGATTGCAGGTCCCGGGTCCGGTAGAGCCGGTAGGGCTGGAAGACCACCAGCAACCGGCCCTCGCCGGCCACCTCGCGCAGGGTCCGCAGCGCCAGGGTCATCGAGGTCGGGTGGTAGGCGTACTCGTCGTAGACCAGGACACCGTCGGCGACGCCCTTGCGTTCGAACCGCCGCCGTACCCCGGGGAACGACGCCAGCGCGGCCTCCGCGGCCGTCAGCGGCAACTCCAACAGGTACGCGGCCAGCACCGCCGAGGCGCTGTTGAGGGCCATGTGCCGGCCGGGCATCGGCATCCGGAACTCCCCCAGCGGACGCCCGTCGATGTGGGCCAGGTAGCGCACCCCCTGAGCCGAGGAGGCCATCTCGGTGAGCCGCAGATCGGCCTCGGCGGACTCGCCGTAGGTGTACACCCGGCGTCCCTCCGCCCGCAGGGTGGCCGCCAGCCGCTGCCCACCCGGGTCGTCGGCGCAGGTGATGATGAAGCCGTCCGGGTCGGTGAGCCGGGCGAACTCGGCGAAGGTGGCCTCCAGATTGGCCAGGTCACCGTAGGTGTTCAGGTGGTCCGCCTCGATGTTGGTGACGATCGAGACGAACGGGCGGTAGATCAGGAAGGACCGGTCGCTCTCGTCGGCCTCGACCACGAAGTACTCGCCGGTGCCGTGATGGGCACCCGAGCCCACCTCGGAGATCTCGCCACCGATCACGAAGGAGGGATCCGCGCCGGCCTGCTGGAACACCATGGTGACCATGGAGGTGGTGCTGGTCTTGCCGTGGGTGCCGGCGACCGCCACCGTACGTCGGCCGGTCATCGCGGCGGCCAGGGCCTCGGAACGGTGCAGGATCCGCAGGCCACGCTGACGCGCCTCGACCATCTCCAGGTGGTCGGCCGGGATCGCCGAGGAGTAGACCACGGTGTCGACACCGTCGAGGTTGGTCGGCTCGTGGGTCATGTGGATGGTCCCGCCGAGGGCCCGCAGGCCGGCCAGCGACGGCCACTCACGCAACTCGCTACCGGAGACCGGCAGGCCCCGGGTGAGGAACAGCCGGGCCAGGCCGCTCATGCCGACCCCGCCCACCCCGATCAGGTGGATGTGGCCCAGATCCTCGGCGGTCACCGTACCGGCCGGGCTGAACGTCTTCATCGGGCCGTACCTTCTTTCGTTCGCGACTGCGGGGCTCGCAGACCCGGCTCACTCCTCGCGCTCACCGGGAAACCGCCTCGTGGACGAAGTTGAGCAGAGCCTCGTCGCCGTCGCGTCGGCCGTAGGCCGCGGCGGCGGCGCCCATCGCGTGCAGCCGCTGCGGGTCCCGGATCAGCGGGATGACGGTACGTTCCAGCCAGTCCGGGGTCAGCTCGCCGTCGTCGACCAGCAGCCCACCCCCGGCCTCGACCACCGGCAGGGCGTTGCGCTTCTGCTCCTGGTTGCTGTGCGGGTACGGCACGTAGATGGTCGGCAGGCCGATGGCCGCAACCTCCGCGCAGGTCATCGCACCGCCCCGGCCCAGCATCAGGTCGGCGGCGGCGTACCCGGCATCCATGTCGGACAGGTACGGCAGGGTCACGTACGGCACCGGCAGGTCGGTGGGGATCGGCACCGGCTCGTTGCGGGCCCCCATCACGTGCAGCACCTGGATGCCGTTGCGGGCCAACTCCTTGGCCGCCCCGGCCACCGCCAGGTTGATCGACCGGGCCCCCTGCGAACCGCCCGCGACGAAGAGCACCGGCAGGTCCGGACGCAGCCCGAAGTGGGCGCGGGCCGCGCCGCGCATGGCCACCCGGTCCAACCCGGCGATGTTGCGCCGCAGGGGTACCCCGACCACCCGGGCCTCCCGCAACGCCTCGGCCTGCGCGGGTTGGTGGGGGAAACCCACCGCCACGTTCTTGGTGAACTTCATGCCCAGCCGGTTGGCCACCCCCGGCGGCACGTTGACCTCGTGGATGACGATCGGCAGCTCCCGCCGCCAGGCGGCCAGGTACGCCGGCACCGAGACGTACCCGCCGAAGCCGACGACCACCTCGGCGCGTACCTCGTCGATGACCTTGCCCGCGGCGCGGGCCGCGGTCCACATCCGGCCCGGGGTACGGACCAGGTTCATGTTGATCGACCGGGGGAGCTGGTACGCCGGGATGTTGCGCAGGTCGTAGCCGGCGGGCGGGATCAGCTGGTTCTCCAGGCCCTTCGGTGTGCCGAGACAGGTGATCCGGACGCCGGGGTCGTGACGGCGCAGGCAGTCGGCGAAGGCGAGCAGCGGGTAGATGTGTCCCCCGGTGCCACCGCCTGCGAGTACCACCGAACGCAGCGGACCCATCAACGTCTCCTCTCGTTCGCCGACCCGCCGCGGCCCCGGCTGTCCCGGGCGCCACGCGATGCGGCCTGGTCGTCCTCACGCCGATCGCGGGCCCGGGGCACGGACCTGCGGGCAGCCGGCGGCGACGCCGCACGGCGACGCCGGCCGGGAATCGGCGGCAACGGAGCCCACACTAGTCGGACCCATCGGGCGGGCGGACGGGCATGCAGGGCCCGGGCCGCATCGGGTTCCGCCCGGGCGAAGGAGGCCAACATGCCGACCGCCGCGAGGGTGACGACCAGGGCGCTGCCGCCGACCGAGATGAACGGCAGGGGTACCCCGGTCAGCGGCAGCAGACCGATCACCCCGCCGATGTTGATGAAGGCCTGCCCGATCAGCCAGGCGGTGACGCCGGCCGCCGCCAGCCGCCGGAAGGGATCGTCGACCCGCCGGGCGATGCGCAGGCCGGTGTAGGCCAACACGGCGAACAGGGTGACCACCACCGCGCAGCCGACCACCCCGAGTTCCTCGGCGATCACCGCGAAGATGAAGTCGTTCTCGGCCGCCGGCAGCCAGTCCCACTTGCTGCGTCCCTGTCCCAGCCCGGTGCCGAACCAGCCCCCGTTGGCGATGGCGTACCGGGCCTGCACCATCTGGTAGCAGAGTTCCTCCCGGCACTGCTCCAGCGGCGGAGGACTGACGAACATGGTCAGTCGTTGCAGTCGGTAGTTCTCCTCACCCCGGACCCCGGAACCGGCGCCGAGGGAGGCCACCGCCACCAGCAGGCCGATGCCGGTCAGGCCGATCGCGCTGAGGGTGGCGAAGACCCGCAGCCGTACCCCGGCCGCCCAGAGCAGGCCGACGACCAGCGCCACCAGGCAGAGCATGCTGCCCAGGTCGTTGTAGCCGACCAGCACGAACATCAGGCCCACCACCGGGAACAGCGGGGTGGCCAGTTCCCGCCACCAGCCCAGCGCGGCACCCTTGCGGGCCAGCACGTACGCCCCCCACAACACCAGCGCGAACTTCGCCAACTCGGAGGGCTGCAACCCGAGACCACCGACGTACAGCCCGAGCAGCTCGGCCTCCAGCGGCCCGATCCTCGCCGGGGCGCGGGTCAACCGCCCGTACGCCACCAGCGCGTTCAGCAGCAACAGCAGTCCCACCGCGACGGCCAGCACCGGCCGACCCAGGGCCCGGTAGGTCCGCGCCGGCAGGCGCTGGCAGACCCAGAAGGCAACGATGCCGATGACCGCGAAGATCGCCTGCTTGACCAGCGAGGCCGAGGCGTTGCCGCCGGCGGCGTAGTCGCGCACGCTGGTGGCCGAGAAGACCATGGTGAGGCCGATCAGCAGCAGCAGCCCCGAACTGGCCAGCAGCAGATGGTACGAAGCCAGGGGCCTGGACAGCAGGCCACGCAGGGCGGCCAGGGCGGCGAATCCGCCCATCGGGTCCAGGCCACGCCATGGACCACCCTCCGCGACCGCCCCGGACGAACCCGCCCCACCGGCCCGGCCGCCACCCCCCGCAGCGGACCCTGCACCCCGCCCCGCGTCCTCACCCCGCCCATCCCCGACCCGGGCCGCAGCACCGTCCCGTGCCCCCGCCGCACCGTCCCCGCCTGTGGCCACACCACCCCCCGTGACCGCCGCACCACCCTTAGCCGCGGCACCGCCCCTGGCCGCCGCACCACCCCTGGCCGCGGCCCTCTCCCCGCCCGCAGCACGACCCCGCCGCCGACCCACCGACTCCCCGCCACTGTCTTCCCAGGCCTCCCCCACAGCGCCATCATCGCCGCTGCCACCACCTCACGCCCCCGGTATCCCCCACTCGGCGTGTCGCACCCCCTGCCCGCCGTGGTTGATCAAGAGGTTTGCGTCACCGGACGGCCGGATTCCGACGCAAACCTCTTGATCAACACCGCGGAAAAGGGGGGTTAGCCCATGTTGGCCAGGAAGTCGCTGTAGAAGAGGCCCAGGGCGATGGCCACGCCGATGCCGGCGATGATCCAGAAGCGGACCACGATGTTGACCTCGCTCCAGCCGGCCAGTTCGAAGTGGTGCTGGAGGGGGGACATGCGGAAGACGCGCTTGCCGGTGGTCTTGAAGGAGATGATCTGGATGACCACCGACATCGTGATGATCACGAACAGGCCGCCGATGATCGGCAGGAGCAGGATCGTCCGGGTGGACATCGCCATGCCGGCGATCAGGCCACCCAGGCCCAGGGCCCCGGTGTCCCCCATGAAGATCCGGGCCGGTGAGGTGTTCCACCACAGGAAGCCGACGCAGGCCCCGGCCGCCGCCCCGGCGATCAACGCGATCTCCAACGGGTCCCGCACCGCGTAGCAGTAGTTGTTCGGGTTGGCGGTGTACGCCGGGTCGGCACACCAGTGCCGGTACTGCCAGAAGGCGATCACGGCGTACGCCCCGAGCACCATCACCGAGGCCCCGGTGGCCAGGCCGTCGAGCCCGTCGGTGAGGTTGACCCCGTTGGTCGCCGCCATCACCACGAAGATGAAGATGATCACCGCGCCGATCTTGGTGACGTCCAGCGCCGGGATGTCCCGGATGAAGCTCAACGTCGTACTGCCGACGGTCTCGGTGTTGGTCTGGGCGCCGTCGGCGTCCGTCATGGTGGACGGGAACCAGAGGGCGACCACCCCGAACACCGCACCGACCAGGATCTGCCCGAGCAGCTTGCCCCGGGCGCTCAGGCCACCGCTGTGCCGCTTGCGCACCTTGAGGAAGTCGTCGATGAAGCCGACCGCACCGGCGAAGACCATCAACCCGAGCAGCACCAGCGCGGTGATGGTCGGCTCCACCTGGGCGATCTGCGCGTCCGGCAGGGTGGTCAGCGCCAGGTGACCGGCCACGTACGCGATCACGGTGGCGAGGATGAACACCACGCCGCCCATGGTCGGGGTGCCCTTCTTGCCCTGGTGCATCTGCGGGCCCTCGGCCCGGATGGGCTGACCCGCCTTGAGCCGGGTGAACACCTTGATGGCGATCGGGGTGCAGAACAGCGAGACCAGGAAGGCCACCCCGATAGCCACGATGACGGCCCTCACGCGGCGCCACCCCCGGTGGCCGGATCAGCCTCGGCACGCAGCGCGTCGGCCACCTCCCAGGTCCGGTACCGGGACCCCTTCACCAGGACCACGTCCCCCGGCCGTAGCTCGCTGCGCAGCACCTCGACGGCCGCCGCCTGATCGGTGAGCAGCACCGATTCTCCTCCCCAGTCACCTACCGATGTCGCCCCGTGGTGGATCGGCGCCGCCGTATCGCCGACCACGAGCAGCCGGTCGACACCCAACTCGGCCGCTAGCCGACCCACCTCGGTATGCCCCTGCTCCTCGTACTCGCCCAGTTCGGCCATGTAGCCGAGGACCGCGAAAGTTCGCCGGCCCGCGCCCACGCCGGCCAGCGCACGCAACGCCACCGCCGTAGAGGCCGGGTTGGCGTTGTACGAGTCGTCGATCACGGTCACCCCGTCGGGGCGTTCGAAGACGTCCATCCGGCGGGTGGAGACCAGGCCCAGCTTGCCCAGGCCGACCGCGATCTCCGCCAACGGCATACCCAGCTCCCGCGCCACCGCCGCGGCGGCGAGAGTGTTCCACACCTGGTGCCGCCCGGTCAGACCGAGCCGCACGGACGCGCTCCCCTCCGGGGTCACCAGGGTGTACGCGGCCCGCCCCCGCTCGTCCAACGTCACGTCCACCGCCCGCACCTCGGCGTGCGCCGCCTCGCCGTAGCGGACCACCCGGGCGGCCGTACGCTCGGCCATCGCGTCGACAAGCGGATCGTCGGCGTTGAGCACCGCCAGCCCCTCGGCCGACAGCGCCTCGACCAGCTCGCCCTTGGCCAGGGCGATGTTCTCCTGCGAGCCGAACTCGCCGATGTGCGAGACCCCGACGTTGAGCACCACGGAGATGCGCGGCGGTGCCACCTCGCACAGGTACCGCACGTGCCCGATGCCCCGGGCCCCCTTCTCCAGCACCAGGTAGCGCGTCGAGGGCCCGGCCTGCAGGGCGGTGTACGGGTGACCCAGCTCGTTGTTGAACGACCCGGGCGGCGCCACGGTCTCCCCCAGCCGCGCGGTCAACTGGGCGATCAGGTCCTTGGTGGTGGTTTTGCCGGAGGATCCGGTCAACCCGATGATGGTCAGCTCGGGCAGCCGGTCCACCACGGCACGCGCCAGTCGGGCCATCGCGGCCAGCGGATCGGCGACGACGACCATCGGCACCCCGGGCACCTCGCGGGTGCCCAGCACGGCCGCCGCGCCGGCCTGCACCGCTGCGGCGGCGTAGTCGTGCCCGTCCACCTTCTCCCCGTCGAAGGCGACGAAGAGGCCCCCGGCGGTGACCTTGCGGGAGTCGAACTCCACGCTGCCGGTGACCTGCACGGCCGGGTCGGCGGCGACCAGCCGCCCGTTGACGACCGAGGCGATCTCGGCCAGGCTCAAGGCGATCATCGCTGGCCTCCCAGGCTGCCGAACCGGCCCCGCAGCGCGTCGGCCAGTTCGGTCACGTCATCGAACGGGTACACCTCACCGGCGATCTCCTGACCACGTTCGTGGCCCTTGCCGAGCACCGCGACCACATCGCCGGGCTCGGCCAGCCGGACCGCCTCGTCGATCGCCGCCCGCCGCCCGGCCACCTCGACGACCCGGGCCGGTGTCCCGGCCCCGGTCGCCCCGGCGAGCACCTCGGCGCGGATCGCCGCGGGGTCCTCGGTGCGGGGATTGTCGTCGGTCACCAGCACCACGTCGGCTCCCTGGGCGGCGGCGGCACCCATCGTCGGTCGTTTGCCCCGATCCCGGTCACCGCCCGCGCCGATCACGCAGATCAGTCGGCCGCTGCTCATCTCCCGCAGGGCGGCCAGCACGGCCACCACGGCATCGGTCTTGTGGGCGTAGTCCACGACCCCGCGTACCCCGCCGGCCACCCCGACCGACTCCAGCCGCCCCGGTACCCCGCCGCAGGCGGCCACCCCGGCCGCCGCGACGGCCGGCTGCACCCCGGCGGCCACCAGTACGGCGACGGCCAGCAGGGCGTTCGCCACGTTGTGCCGACCGGGCAGCGCCACTCCGGCGTCGAGCACCAGACCGTCCGGGCCGTGCAGGGTGAACCGCTGGGCGTACCCCTCGCCGTCGATGTGCTCCGCCCACCAGGTGGCCGACCGGTCACCGGCCGCGGAGAAGCTGACCGTCGCGGGCCGGAACAGGCCCTTCAGCGCCGGATCGTCATGGTTGAGCACCTCGACCCGGCAGCGGCCGTCGAACAGCCGGGCCTTGGCCGCGAAGTAGTCGTCGGCGTCGGCGTGGAAGTCGAGGTGGTCGGAGCCGAAGTTGGTCCAGCCACCCACGTCGAAGCGCACCCCGCCGACCCGTCCCATCACCAGGGCGTGGCTGGACACCTCCATGACCACCGCGGTGACGCCGCGTTCGAGCGCGGCGGCGAGCATCGCGTGCAGGTCGGTGGCCTCCGGGGTGGTCCGTACGCTGTCCAGCACCAGGTCGCCGAGACGGGTCTCCACGGTGCCGATCAGGCCGGTGGTGTGGCCGGCGGCCCGCAGTCCCGACTCGACCAGGTAGGCCGTGGAGGTCTTGCCGGCGGTGCCGGTCACCCCGATCACGGTCAACTTCTCGGTCGGGTTGCCGTAGACGGCCGAGGCCAGGGTGCCGAGCACCGCGCGGGGGTCGGGCACCACCAGGATGGGCAACCCGTGCTCGGCGGCCAGTTCGGCACCGGCCGGGTCGGTGAGCACCGCCAGGGCCCCGGCCGCCGCCGCGTCGGCGACGAACTCCGCGCCGTGGCGGCGGGCACCGGGCAGGGCCGCGTACAGATCGCCGGGATGAACCTCACGGCTGGCGTGGGTCACCCCGGTCACCACCGGATCGACGGTGATAGGGGGCGCCACGGCGAGCCGGGCGGCTAGGTCACCGAGCCGGATTCCGGTCACGGTACGGGGACGAGGATTGCCGCGCACGGCGTCAGACCCTACCCGGTCGCCCGCTCGTGGCCGCACGGCGCGCCTGAATCTCCGCCACAGGGAGTCGAACCGCAGGTGGGACGGCGACTCGCGAGTCGGACAACCCGGATCGACCCGCCGGCAGGTGCTGCCGGCGGGTCGGTGCGGACCGGACCGTCCTACGGGAAGACGGTGAACTTCGGCGCGGGCTCACTGGAGGGGGGCACCTTGAAGTGCCGCAGGGTGAAGGTCATGATGTCCCGGAAGGCCGGGGCCGCGACCTTTCCGCCGCCACCGCTCGGGCTGTGCACGAAGACCGCGATCACGTACCGGGGGTTCTCCGCCGGTGCCATCCCGATGAACGAGGCGACATCCCCGGGCTGCTTCTTGCCGTCGACCAGCCGCCACCCGGTGCCGGTCTTGCCGGCCACCCGGTAGCCGGGGATCGCGGCGGCCAACCCGGTGGCGTTCTCCACCGTGGTGACCGCCTCCAGGATGGTGCGCAGGGCCTTGGCGTTCTCGGGGCTGAGCACCGGACGGGTCGCCGGCGCCTCGGCCGGGGTCCGGTTGCCCTGCGGGTCGATGGTCTCCTTGACCAGGTGCGGCTGGATGTACGTGCCGTCGTTGGCGATGGCGGCGTAGGCGGCGGCCATCTGCAAGGGGGTGGCGTCCACGCTGTGCCCGATCGGCACCGACCCGTGCGACGAGTCGCTCCACTCCGACAAGGGCAGCAGCCGGCCGCCGGCCTCACCGGGCATGCCGACCCCGGTCGGCTTACCCAGACCGAATCGGCGCTGGTAGTCGATCAGCCGCTCCGGGCCCAGCTTGTCGGCGATCTGGATGGTGCCGACGTTCGAGGAGTACGCCATCATCCCGGCCACACTCATCCGCCGTCCGTTGGCGAAGTGCGTGTCCGGGAACCAGGTGTCGCCCTTGCGGATGGCGTTGGACACCGGGAACGAGGTGTCGGGGGTGATCACCCCCTCCTGGAGGGCCGCCCCGAAGGTGATCGCCTTGTGCACCGAGCCCGGGTCGACCACGAAGCTGGTGGCCGCGTCCTCCCGGTCGGTCGGTTCGCTGGCCTGCGGTCGCGCCGCGTTGTAGGTCGGCTGGCTGGCCTGGGCCAGCACCTCCCCGGTACGCACGTCCAGCACGATCGCCGCAGCGGTGCTGGCCTGCGCCGCCTTGGCCTGCTCGCTGAGGATCCGCTGCGTCATGAACTGGAGGTCACGGTCGATGGTCAGCACCATCGAGCTGCCCGGTTTGGCCGGGGTGGTACGGCTGTACCCGCTCGGGATGGGCGCTCCGAGGCCGATCTCGAAGGTCCGCTCGCCGTCCTCGCCGTGCAGCAGGTCGTCGTAGCGTGCCTCCAGCCCTTCCAGGCCGATCATGTCGGGGCTGGTGAAGCCGATCAGGTTGGCGGCCAGGTCATAGCCGGGCACCTCGCGTCGCTCGTCGCGCTGGGTGTAGATGCCGGGCAGTTCGAGCTTCATGATCTCGCGAGCCCGGTCGATGTCCACCCCCCGGGCCAGGTACTCGAACCGCGAGTCGACCCCGTTGATCCGCTTGCGGGGCTGCATCTTCTCGGCCAGCTCGGAGGCGGAGATGCCGAGCATCGGGGAGAGCGTCCGGGCGGTCGCCTCGATGTCCTCGACCCGGGTGGGGTCGGCGTAGACGTAACGCGCCTCGACACTGTGCGCCAGGGCTGCGTCGTTCCGGTCGTAGATCGCCCCGCGCGGCGCCGGTAGCTGCACGGTGCGCAGCCGGTCGGCCATGCCCCCGTCGGCGTACGCGGGCGTGTCCACGGTCTGGAGCACGACCAGCCGGATGCCGATGGCGACGAACATGGCCATCACCAGCGCGGTGCCCAGCCGCAGGCGACGGGCCGGATCGGCGAGCTTGGGCGGGCGGGGCGGCTTGCGGGCGGGACGACGGGGGCCCCCACGATCCTGACGCCGGGGGTCGGTCACCCGTCGCCGGGGCGGCTCGGCCTCCTCGCCGCGCGGCGTGCGGGGCGTTACGGTGCGCACCACCGTGGTGCGACCGGTGCCGCCGTCCCTGCGGGCTGCGGCGCCCTGCCGGCCCCCACCCCGGGCCGCTGCCGCCCGACCTCCGTCGAGCACCTGGAGGGCCGGCCGGAAGGGATCCTGGGACCGGTTGCTGCGGGGGGTACGCCGTTGTTCGGCCCGGCCGGCCGCCGCAGTGGCGCCGCCTTCGCGGATGGTGCGGCCCCGAGGGGTGTACGCCCGGGCGTCGGAGATGCCACCGATGCCCGATTCGCCACCCCGTTCTCCGGCGGCGCGCTCTCCATTGCTGCGGGGTGGCACCTGCCGATCGGAGGCACCACGTGACGAACCGCGCCGGGAGCCTGTGGCGTCCCGGCGCGGTTCCTCCGACCTCGGTGGCACGGTCTTACCCCTCCGCGCCCTGGGTGCTCGTGATCGACGCCTGCCCACCGGCCGGCTGCGGCACCCCGATCAGCTTGCCGTCGGGCAGCCGGATCAGGGCCGGCTCCCCCGACTCGACCAGCCCCAGCTTGCGGGCCTGGTCGGCCAGGTTGCCCGGCGCCTCGGCGTCGGCGATCTGCTTGGTCAACTGCTGCTGCTCCACGTCGAGCTTGGCCTGCTGCTCCTGAAGCTCCAGCAGCCGGAAGGCGTTCTCGTTGATCTTCGTGTTGACCGCCAGGATGCCCAGCACCCCGCCGACGACCAGCATCACGACCAGCGCCGCGAACGGCGCCCGAGGCACCCGTACCGGCGCCGGCGGAGCGACCCGCAGCTGCGGTGCCGCCGCCTGCTGCGGCTCGGTGACCCCGGCCCGCTCGACCGGCCGCAACGCGGCACTGCCCTCGGTGCGGAACTCGCGCGCCCCCCGGGCGCGAGTCTGCTCCAGCGGGCTCATCCGCTCCGTACGCCGGGTGGTGTCCCCGGTCCCCCGAACCCGCTCTGCCGCGATCCGGCCCCCCGACCGCGGTACGCGCTGCCCGGCGCCGGCGATGTTCCGGCGCTTGTCCACGTTCATGTTCCCTCCCCCTCTTCGTCCGTCGTCTCCCCCGGGCCCGGCTGCGGACCCGTTGCGGATCCGGTGGCCGATCCCGTCCCCGGTTGGTGCATCGCCTTGACCCGGCGGCGGTACCGTTCGCGGTCGGTACTCCCCTGCTGCCGGGCCTGCGGGTCGATCCGTTCCGCCGCCCGCAGCCGCACCGAAGCGGCTCTCGGGTTGGCGGCGACCTCCGCCTCCCCGGGCAGCTCCGCGCCCCGGCTGAGCAGCCGGAACGTCGGCTCCGACCCGGGCAGTTCGACCGGGAGGTCGACCGGGCCGGTGCTACGGACCCGGCCGGCGAGCGCCTGTTTGGTGAGCCGGTCCTCCAACGAGTGGTAGGACATGACCACCAGACGACCGCCGACCGAAAGCCTGTCCAGGGCCGCCGGCAGCGCCGTCTCCAGCGCTGCCAGTTCCCTGTTTACCTCGATCCTCAAAGCCTGAAACGTTCTCTTAGCCGGGTGTCCACCGGTTCGTCGGGCTGGTGCGGGAATGGACTCCCGAACCAACTCGGCCAGTCGGGCCGAGGAGGTGATCCGGTTGCGCTCCCGCTCCCGGATGATCGCCGAGGCGATCCGTCCGGCGAACTTCTCCTCGCCGTACACCCGCAGCACCCGGGCCAGGTCCGGATGGGCGTAGGTGTTGACCACCTCTTCGGCGGTCACCCCCCGGGTCTGGTCCATCCGCATGTCCAGCGGCGCATCCTGCGCGTACGCGAACCCGCGGTCGGGCGCGTCGAGTTGCAGCGAGGACACGCCCAGGTCGAACAGCACCCCGTCGACCCGCGGATAGCCCAGCCGGTCGAGCACCTCGGGCAGCTCGTCGTAGACGGCGTGCTCCAGGTGAATCCGATCGGCGAAGCGGGCCAGTCGCACCCGAGCGTGGGCCAGTGCCTCGGTGTCCCGGTCCAGGCCCACCAGGATGGTCTCCGGATGGGCCAGCAACACCGCCTCGGCATGGCCGGCCAGCCCCAGTGTCGCGTCGACGTGCACGGTGCGACCGCCTCGGCCCAGTGCGGGGGCCAGCAGCTCGAGACACCGCTCAAGCAGCACCGGCACATGCGTGCCGCGTAGCTCCCCCATGTCGACCCCCACTGGCTTGACCTTGTTGTCTTCTGCGTTCTGCTCGTCGGACGACGCCGTGCCGTCGTACCGCCAGATCCCCATCCGCTCCCCGCCCGGCCGTCGGGCCACAGCCCTCCGTGTCGGATCGTGCCCCTGGCACCGGGGAAGGGATGCCAGGAACTCGAAAGCGGCTGGAGATCTCGCAGTACGTCGGGCGTCGTCACGCCCTACAGACCGCCGGGCAGCACCCCTTCCTCGATGTCGGCGAAGTCGTCTTCGCTCTCGGCGAGGTAGGTCTCCCAGGCGACCTTGTCCCAGATCTCCACCCGGGTGCTCGCGCCGATGACCACCAGGTCCCGGTCGAGCCCCGCGTAGCTGCGCAGGTGTGCCGGGATGGTCACCCGGCCCTGCTTGTCGGGCACTTCGTCGTGTGCACTGGCGAAGAAGACACGGCTGTAGGCCCGGGCCGCCTTGTGTGTCATCGGCTGTGCACGCAACTGATCCGCGATGTGCTGGAACTCCGGCGTCGGGAAGACGTAGAGGCAGCGTTCCTGCCCTTTGGTGATCACGACACCCCCCGCCAGCTCATCCCGGAACTTCGCCGGAAGGATCAACCGGCCCTTGTCGTCCAGACGCGGAGTGTGGGTGCCGAGAAACACGGCCCAACCCCCTCGCCCTTTAGCGGCGTTCGCGCGCCGCTGACCCCCCGGGCCGGTGGGCCCTCCCGGCCTCACCAATGCGCCCCACTCTACTCCACTTCCCTCCACCCGCAACCAGATTGGACCGCGTGGCGCGCCATCTTGGACGACAAAACCGCACGTCAGTCGGGGTGGAGCGGAGTGGAGGGCGCAGCGGGGTGCACGACCGGGTCCGCTATCTGACATAGATCCACTCCGGTCGGCCGAACGGCACCGGCCGCATCGCCGACAAAGCCCACCCGAACGGATCGGCGATCTGACCCATGCCATGGTCCGGTAACCTCGCTCGCGTGACGGACGCGAAAATGCCCCTACGGGCGAAGGTGGCCAGTTCGGTGTCACGAACCGCCGCGGCGCTGTCCCGGGCTGCCGGCCGCGGCGACGGCTCGGTGATCGGCGGTTGGATCGGGTTGAAGATCGATCCGGACCTGCTGGCCCATCTCTCCGCCGGGCGGGCCATCGCGCTGATCTCCGGCACCAACGGCAAGACCACCACCACCCGACTGGCCGCCGCGGCCGTCGGGGTGCTGGGCCGGGTGGCCACCAACTCCTTCGGCGCCAACATGCCCACCGGCCACACCTCCGCCCTGGCCAAGGCCGGCAGCACCCCGTACGCGGTGCTGGAGGTCGACGAGCACTACCTGGCCCAGGTGATCGAGGCGACCGACCCGCACGTGGTGGCGCTGCTCAACCTCTCCCGCGACCAACTGGACCGCGCCAAGGAGGTCGCCATGATGGCGCAGCTCTGGCGCGCGGCACTGGTCCGGCATCCGGACATCCGCATCATCGCCAACGCCGACGACCCGATGGTGGTCTGGGCGGCCACCCCACCGGCCACCCACGACCAGCGGATCAACCCGCCGCACGTCACCTGGTTCTCCGCCGGGCAGCGCTGGCACGACGACTCCTGGGTCTGCCCCGAGTGCGGGTCCACCATCCAGCGCTCCGGTGAACAGTGGTGGTGCACCGGTTGCCCGCTGCGCCGGCCCCAGCCGCAGTGGACCGTCGACGAGGAAGGCGTCCTGGACCCGACCGGCGCCTGGTACAAGGTCAAGCTCCAACTCCCCGGCAAGGTCAACGTCGGCAACGCGGCCACCGCCCTGGCCGTCGCCGCCGAGTTCGGCGTCCGCCCCTTCGACGCGGTTCCCCGCCTGGCCGACGTCACCTCGGTCGCCGGACGGTACGCCCAGGTCGTCCGGGACGGGCGTACGGTCCGGCTGCTGCTGGCCAAGAACCCGGCGAGCTGGCTGGAGGCCTTCGACATGGCCGAGCTGGCGCCGACCCTGCTGTCCATCAACGCGCGGGACCCCGACGGGTTGGACACCTCCTGGCTGTTCGATGTCGACTTCGCCCCGCTGCGTGGCCGCCAGGTGCTGATCACCGGCGACCGGGCGTACGACCTGGCGGTCCGCCTCGACGTCAACGACGTGCCCTTCCAGCACGTACGCACCTTCGACGACGCCGTCCGGGCGGTGCCACCCGGTCGGTTGGAGGTCATCGCGAACTACACCGCGTTCCAGGACATCCGAGCGGAGTTGGACCGTGTCAACTGAGACCCTGCGCATCGTCTGGATCTATCCCGACCTGCTGTCCACCTACGGCGACCGCGGCAACGTGCTGATCCTGGCCCGGCGGGCGCGCCAGCGCGGGTTCCCGGTCGAGGTGCTGGAGGTCCGCTCCGACCAGCCGTTGCCGACCACGGCCGACATCTACCTCATCGGTGGTGGCGAGGACGGCCCGCAGGCCCTCGGGGCCCAGCGGCTGCTCGCCGACGGTGGGCTGCACCGGGCCGTGGCCCAGGGCTCGGTGGTGTTCGGGGTCTGCGCCGGCTACCAACTGCTCGGCACCTCCTTCTTCGCCAAGGGCACCCAGTACCGCGGCCTGGAGCTGCTCGACCTGAGCTCGGACCGGGGCGCCAGCCGTGCGGTCGGCGAGTTGGCCGGGGACATCGACGCCCGGCTGGGCCTGCCGCCGCTGACCGGCTTCGAGAACCACGGCGGCCGTACCCAGCTCGGCCCCGGGGTCGCCCCGTTGGCCCGGGTCACCGCCGGAGTCGGCAACGACGGCGCCACCGAGGGGGCCTGGCGGGGCAAACTGCTCGGCACGTACTCCCACGGGCCGGCGCTGGCCCGCAACCCGGCCCTGGCCGACCTGCTGCTGCGCTGGGCCACCGGTGCCCAGCAGTTGCCGCCACTGGACGACACCTGGGCCGACCGGCTGCGCGCCGAGCGTCGGGCTGCGGTGGCGGCTGCCGCCCGGCCATGATCCCGGCCGTCCGGCGGCTGCTGGCCCGACGGTCACGAGCCCCCGGCACCACGCCCGACGACACCACGCCCGACGGCGGCGCGGACCGGCTGGGCGGCGGGCCCGTCCTCGGCGGGCAGCCCGGACGGCGGGGGTTCGGGCTCGTCGGGGCGTCGTCGGGGCTGCGGTTCGGGCTGCTGGTGTTCCTGCTCGCCGGATTCGGGTTGTTCCTGCTGCTGACGCCGCTGCCCGACCCGGCCACCCTGCCCCACCTGGCCGACCGGCTGGGTGGTTTCGCCCCGGTCGCGGCCATCCTCGGCGGGGCACTGCTGCTGGTAGCGCTGGTGCCGCGTACCTTCATCACCCTCGCCGCCGGCGCGATCTTCGGGATGTTGCCGGGTGCCCTGTACACCCTGGGGGCCGCCCTGGTCGCGGCGGCGGCCGGCTTCGCGGTCGGCCGGTTGCTCGGCCGGGACTTCGTCGCCGAACGGGTACGCGGCCGGCTGGCCCGGCTGGATCGCTGGTTCACCCGGCAGAGCGTGGTCGGGGTGATCACCGTACGGCTGCTGCCCATCTCCGCCTTCGGCCTGGTCAGCTACGGCTACGGCACCACCGGCGCCCGGATGCTGCCCTTCCTCACCGGCAGCGTGCTCGCCTCCGTGCCCACCGCCTTCGGCTACGCGGCCCTCGGCGCCGCCGTCACCAGCCCCGACGGCATCAACTGGTACGCCGCCGCCCCCGCCTCACTCGGCTTCATCGCCAGCGCAATCCTGGTCGCCCGCTGGTGGCGCGCCGAACGGCGAACTCGCGCCGCCCTTCCCCTCAAGTAGGCCTCCGCCACGCGCCACGTCGTGCGTGCAACTCGCCCGCACTTCATGGTCACGCTCGATGTGGGATCGAGTGGTCTCGCAGCGCGGCAAGGCCACTCGATCCCACATCGAGCGTGATCTCGCGGCCTCGCCACTCAAGGGGGCGCAAGGTGGCAGTCGGCGCACGTCAAGAAGGGGCCCTTCCACTACGCGAGGCGTGGGGAAGGGCCCCTCCTTTCGCTACAGCACCACGGAGACCATCCGGCCGGGGATGACGATGACCTTGCGCGGCTCCTTGCCCGCCAGCACGGCGGCCACCGCCGCCAGCGCCTGCTCCCGCACGCTCTCCTCGGTCGCGTCGGCGGGGACCTCGATGCGGCCCCGGACCTTGCCGTTGACCTGCACCGGGTAGGTCACCGACTCGGCGACCAGCAGGGCCGGGTCGGCGACCGGGAAGTCCGCGTAGGTCAGCGAGGTGTCGTGACCCAGTCGCCGCCACAACTCCTCGGCGATGTGCGGGGCGACCGGCGCCAGCATCAGCACCAGCGGCTCGGCCACCTCACGCGGGGTGGCCGGCAGTCGGGTCACCGCGTTGGTCAGCTCGATCAGCTTGGCGATCGCGGTGTTGAACCGGATCGACTCCATGTCGCCCCGGACCCCGTCGATCACCTTGTGCAGCAGCCGTCGGGTCGCCTCGTCGGCCGGGGTGTCGACCACCCGGGAGGCCCCGGTGTGCTCGTCGACGATGGCCCGCCAGACCCGTTGCAGGAACCGGTACGAGCCGATGACCGCCCGGGTCTCCCAGGGGCGGGACACCTCCAGCGGCCCCATGGACATCTCGTACACCCGGAAGGTGTCGGCGCCGTAGGCGGCGCACATCTCGTCCGGGGTGACGATGTTCTTCAGGGACTTGCCCATCTTGCCGTACTCGCGGTTGACCTGGACGTCGCCCAGGTAGAAGCCGCCGTCGCGTTCGACGACCTCCTCGGCGGGCACGTAGGCACCCCGGGCGTCGGTGTACGCGTACGCCTGGATGTAGCCCTGGTTGAACAGCTTGCGGAACGGCTCGAAGCTGGACACGTGACCCAGGTCGTACAGCACCTTGTGCCAGAACCGGGCGTACAGCAGGTGCAGCACGGCGTGCTCGGCCCCGCCGACGTACAGGTCCACCCCGCCGCAGTCGCCCTCGCTGCGCGGGCCCATCCAGTACCGCTCGCTGTCGGCGTCGACGAACCGCCCGTCGTTGGTGGGGTCCAGGTAGCGCAGTTCGTACCAGCAGGAGCCGGCCCACTGCGGCATCACGTTGGTCTCCCGGGTGTACCGCTTGGGGCCGTCACCCAGGTCCAACTCCACCTCGACCCAGTCCCGGCGGCGCGACAGCGGGGTCTCCGGGTCGGTGTCGGCATCCTCCGGGTCGAAGGTACGCGGGGAGAAGTCGTCCACCTCGGGCAGTTCGACCGGCAGCATCTCCTCCGGCAGGGCGATGGCGGTGCCCTCGGCGTCGTACACGATCGGGAAGGGCTCGCCCCAGTAGCGCTGCCGGCTGAACAGCCAGTCCCGCAGCCGGTAGGTGGTCGCGCCCTGACCGTTGCCGGTCTCCTCCAGCCAGGCGATGATCCGGGCCTTGGCGTCGGCCACCCCCAGTCCGTCCAGGTCCAGGCCGCGGTCGGGCGCGGCGCTGTTGATCGCCGGGCCCTCCCCGGTGTACGCCTTGCCGTCGAAGCCCTCCGGCGGCGCGACCGTACGCACGATCGGCAGCTCGAAGACCTCGGCGAAGTCCCAGTCCCGCTCGTCCTGGGCGGGCACCGCCATGATCGCGCCGGTGCCGTAGCCGGCCAGCACGTAGTCCGCGATGAAGATCGGGATCTGCTTACCGGTGACCGGGTTGGTGGCGTACGCCCCGGTGAAGACCCCGGTCTTCACCTTGGTGTCGGCCTGCCGCTCGACGTCGGTCTTGGCCGCCGCCGCCTTGCGGTACGCCTCGACCGCGGCCCGCGGGTTGGCGTGCCCCCCGGTCCAGGCGTCCCGGGTCCCCTCCGGCCAGGCGGCCGGCACCAGGGAGTCGACCAGCTCGTGCTCCGGGGCCAGCACCATGTAGGTGGCCCCGAAGACGGTGTCCGGCCGGGTCGTGAACACCCGGATCGGGGCGGTCGCCGTCGGGAAGTCGATGTGCGCACCGGTGGAACGGCCGATCCAGTTGCGCTGCATCAGCTTGATCGGCTCGGGCCAGTCCAGCTTGTCCAGGTCGTCCAGCAGCCGGTCACCGTAGGCGGTGATCCGCATCATCCACTGCTTCAGGTTGCGCTTGAAGACCGGGAAGTTGCCCCGCTCGGAGCGCCCGTCGGCGGTGACCTCCTCGTTGGCCAGCACGGTGCCCAGGCCGGGACACCAGTTCACCGGCGCCTGCGACACGTACGCCAGGCGGTGGTCGTCGATGATCGCCCGCTGCTCGGCGGCGGACAGCTCACCCCACGGACGCCCGTCCGGGGTACGCCGGGTGCCTGCGGCGAACTCGGCTACCAGTTCGCTGATCGGGCGGGCCCGACCGGCGTCGCGGTCGTACCAGGAGTTGAAGATCTGCAGGAAGATCCACTGGGTCCAGCGGTAGAAGTCGGTGTCGATGGTGGCCACCGACCGGCGCTGGTCGTGGGCCAGGCCCAGCCGACGCAACTGCTCCCGGTACCGCTCGATGTTGGCCTCGGTGGTGGTCCTCGGGTGGGTGCCGGTCTGCACCGCGTACTGCTCGGCGGGCAGGCCGAAGGCGTCGAAGCCCATCGCGTGCAGCACGTTACGCCCGGCCATCCGCTGGTAGCGGGCGAAGCAGTCGGTGCCGATGTAGCCCAGCGGGTGACCGACGTGCAGGCCGGCGCCCGAGGGGTAGGGGAACATGTCCAGCACGTACAGCTTCTCGGCGCCGGAACGCGGGTGGGCCGGATCGGCCAGCGGACCGGAGGGGTTCGGCGCGTGGAAGGTGCCCTCGCGTTCCCAGACGTCCTGCCAGCGGCGTTCGATGTCGTCGGCCAGGGTGGCGGTGTACCGGAACGGTGGCGTGTCGCTCGTCGGGGTGGCTGCCTCGCTCATGCCGCCCCACCTTGGTGAATCGCTCGCTGCCGCTCGCTCATGGCCTTCTCCTCGCATCGCTCGGCGGAGTCTGTCGGAGTGCTGGCTGGTCTCGGGTCTGTCTCGCCGGCCCGCCCCGGAGGGCCGGCGGCGGGCACGAAAAAGCCCCTCACGCAGGAGGGGCCGCCGTGCTGTCGCGCGTTCAGCGCATCAGCACGGCTGGGTAAGCAGGAAGACTCCGGCCATGTCCGGCAGTGTACCGCCAACCGGTACGAGCGCGTCGTGCACCACCCACCCGGACCCCCATCACCCGAGAAGAACCAGCGACATGCGCTGCGTGAGTGACAAACGTTGCGTAAGCCCTCAAACACCTGCGCAGGTCGGCGTCGGCGACAAACATGGTTAGCCTGAGAGGCCAGTGAGATTGTTGCGGCAGACGAGGCTTGCAAACGTCGCGAACCCAACGGCGGGGCCAGGTGCTCTATTCAGAGCTGCCGTGATGGCGACGAGGAGGAGGCCCGTGACACAGCAGACCTGGGACGAGGTTGGCGGCCTGTTGCCGTTCGACGAGTTCCGCGCCGCCAGCGACGCCATCGTGGCCAACATCGAACAGGTCATCGAGGGCAAGACCGCCACCGTGCGACTCGCCCTGGCCGTCCTGCTCGCCGAGGGTCACCTGCTCATCGAGGACGTGCCGGGAGTCGGCAAGACCAAGCTGGCCAAGGCGCTGGCCCGGTCCATCGACTGTTCGGTACGCCGCATCCAGTTCACCCCCGACCTGTTGCCCAGCGACGTCACCGGGGTCAGCGTCTACAACCAGGAGACCCACGACTTCGAGTTCCGCCCGGGTGCCGTCTTCGCCAACCTGGTCGTCGGCGACGAGATCAACCGGGCCTCCCCGAAGACCCAGTCCGCCCTGCTGGAGTGCATGGAGGAACGGCAGGTCACGGTCGACGGGGTGACCTACCAGTTGCAGACCCCGTTCATGGTGATCGCGACCCAGAACCCGATCGAGATGGAGGGGACGTACCCCCTGCCGGAGGCGCAGCGGGACCGCTTCACCGCCCGGATCGCGATGGGCTACCCGGATCCGGCCGCCGAGCTGGCCATGCTCGACGCGCACGGTGCGGTGGATCCGCTGGCGGCCCTGCGGCCGGTCTCCGACGCCGAGACGGTACGCCGACTGATCGGGCACGTCCGGCAGGTGCACGTCGCCGACGCGGTCAAGCAGTACGCCGTCGACCTGGTCACCGCCACCCGCGAGTCGCCCGACCTGCGGCTCGGCGCCTCCCCCCGATGCACCCTGCAACTGCTGCGGACCGCCCGGGCCGTGGCGGCCCTGGACGGGCGTGACTACGTGCTTCCGGACGACCTTCAGACCCTGGCGGTGCCCGTACTGGCGCACCGGCTCATCCCCACCGCGGACGCACAGCTGGCCCGGCGCACCACCGACGCGATCATCGCCGAGCTGGTGCACCGGCTGCCCCTGCCGCACGACCGCAAGCGCTCGCCGTACGACAACCGGCCGCCGACCGGCAACGGCCGGGCCCCCTTCGAGCCGCGGAGGCCGTGACGTGCGTGACGGTCTGCGTGGACTGACCACCCGTGGCCGCTCGTTCCTGGCCGCCGCGGTGGCGGCGGCCATCTCCGCCGGCATCCTCGGCGAGAAGGATCTGCTCCGGGTGGCCGTGCTGCTGGCCGTCCTGCCCCTGCTCGCCGCCTTCTACGTCGGCCGCAGCCGGTACAAGTTGGCCTGTCACCGGTCGCTGGAGCCGCACCGGATGCCGGTCGGGGCGAACGCCCGGGTGGTGCTGCGGTTGCAGAACATGTCCCGGCTGCCCACCGGCACCCTGTTGCTGGAGGACCGCCTGCCGTACGCCCTGGGCAGTCGTCCCCGGGTGGTGCTGGAACGGCTCGGCGCCCACCAGGCCAGCTCGGTGGCGTACACCGTGCGGGCCGACGTGCGCGGCCGGTACGAGGTGGGTCCGCTGATGGTGCGGATGACCGACCCCTTCGGGCTGTGCGAACTCACCCGGGCCTTCCCGGGCACCGACCGGCTGACGGTCGTCCCGCAGGTGGTGCCGCTGCCGTCGGTGCGACTGCCCGGGGAGTACACCGGCAGCGGTGAGAGCCGGTCCCGCTCGGTGGCGGTGCACGGCGAGGACGATGCGGCGACCCGCGAGTACCGGCGCGGCGACGACCTGCGCCGGGTGCACTGGAAGTCGACCGCCCGCACGGGTGAGCTGATGGTGCGGCGGGAGGAACAGCCCTGGGAGAGCCGGGCCACCGTGCTGCTGGACACCCGGGCGTACGGCCATCACGGTGACGGGCCGACGGCCAGCTTCGAGTGGACCGTCTCGGCGGCGGCCAGCATCGCCGTACACCTGCGTCAGGCCGGCTACAAGCTGCGCCTGGTCACCGGAGCCGGGGTGGACATCGACGCGGGAGACGGCGGCGACGGGCTGCTGCTCGACCATCTCGCGGAGGTCCGACTGGACCAGCGGGTCGAGATCACCACCCTGATGCAGCACGTCCGGCAACGCTCCGACGGTGGTCTGATCATCGGCCTGTTCGGGACGCTGAGCACCGCCGAGGCGGAGCTGCTGGCCGGGCTGCGGGCCAACAACGCCACCTGTGTGTGTTTCCTGCTGGACAGCTCCGCCTGGCTGAACCTGCCGGCGCAGGCCCGGGCCGAGGCCGACCAGGCCCACGACGCCGCCGCCCTGGCCCTGCTCCAGTCCGGTTGGCGGGTCATCGGGGTCGACCACGGTGGTCGGCTGCCGGCCCTCTGGCCACAGGCCGGGCGAGGTTCGCAAGGGTTCGCCCTACGTGCGGCGATGGCCGAGACGGTGGCCGGCGGCGTGCGATGAACGGAAGGTCCCCCTCATGATCGCCCACCGGAACCTGGGCCTCGTGGCCGCCGCGGCGACCCTGCTCGCCTCCGCGCCCCTGTCGGCCATCTTCGAACGCTGGACCTGGTTCGTGCAGGCCGTCATCGCGGTGGCCGCGGTGGCCGCCGCGGCGGCCCTGGCCCGACTCGGCCGGTTCCCGCTGTGGGCCCAGGTCCTGGCCATGCTGGGGGGCCTCACCCTCGCCCTGACCTGGCTGTTCCCCAGCGGTGGCGAGTTGCTGGCCGTGCTGCCCACCCCGAGCACCTTCGGGCACTTCGCGCAGCTGCTGACCGGCTCGGTCGAGGACATGCGCTCCTACGGGGTCAAGGTCCCCGACACCGATCCGCTGCTGTTCGTCACCGTGCTCGGCATCGGTGCGGTGGCCGTGGTGGTGGATGTGCTCTGCGTCGGGATGCGCCGCCCGGCCCTGGCCGGGCTGCCGATGCTGGCGATCTACTCGGTGCCGGTGGCCGTCCACGTGGACAGCGTCCCGCCGTTGCCGTTCGCCATCGGCGCCGCCGGTTTCCTCTGGCTGCTGGTCACCGACAACGTGGACCGGGTCCGCCGCTTCGGTCGCCGGTTCACCGGTGACGGTCGTGACGTCGACGTGTGGGAGGCCTCCCCGTTGGCCGCCGCCGGCCGGCGGCTGGCCGTGCTGGGCCTGGCGCTGGCGGTGCTGGTGCCGCTGGCCGTGCCGGGAATGACCGTCGGCCTGATGAACTCGTTCAGCTCCGGGGTGGGTTCCGGTCTCGGCACCGGGCTGGGCGGCTCGCCCGGCCGGGTGGATCTGTTCGCCGCGCTCAGTGGGGAACTCAACCAGTCCCAGGTGACCGACCTGGTGAAGGTCACCACCACCGAGGAGAAGCCCTTCTACCTGCGCTTCGGGGTCGCGGACGACCTGCGCGCGGACGGCTTCCGGGTGCGCGGCCCCAACGGTCAGCGCGCCAACGGGGACCTGCCCGATCCGACCGGAGGGCCACGGCCCGGGGTCGAACGGACCCGACACCGGGCCACCGTGGAGGTGTCCCGCGAGCTGAACATGCCCCTGCTGCCGTTCTACACCGAACCGGTGAACGTCGACGATCTCGGCAACAACTGGTTCTACGACCCCAACCTCCAGGTGCTCTTCTCCAATCGGGACAACTCCCGGGGCAAGAAGTTCTCGTTCGACTACGTACGGTCCACCTACACCCCGCAGGCCCTGCGCTCGGCGCAGCCGCTGCCGGCCGACCTGCCGTTGCGTCGGCAGCAGACCGTCACCCCGGACGTGCCCGAGGTGCGGGCCCTGGTCGCGGAGCTGACCCAGGACAGACGCACCGAGTACGACAAGGTCCGGGCCATCTACGACTACTTCTCCGAGGACAACGGCTTCACCTACCAGTTGAGTACCGAGGAGGGCACCAGCGGCCAGCAGATCCTCGACTTCCTGGAGAACAAGGCAGGCTACTGCCAGCAGTACGCCGCCGCGATGGCCTGGATGGTGCGCGACGCCGGCGTCCCGGCGCGGGTCGCCTTCGGTTTCACCAACGGCAATCGGCGTACCGGTGACACCCTGACCCTGACCAACCGGAACCTGCACGCCTGGACCGAGGTCTACTTCGACAACTTCGGTTGGGTACCGTTCGACGCCACCCCGACCTACGGGGTGCCCGGCTCCACCCGGTCCGCCTGGGCGCCGGACATCGACGCGCCGGAGGAGACGACGCCGCAGCCCGGCGCCTCGGACACCCCCGACGAGATCGACACCACCGCGGCCCCGGATCGCGGCCCCAACCAGTTCGACGAAGGTGTCGACCCGGGTGCCGCCGCCAGCCCCGACACCCCCGCCGGACAGTCCTCGCCGTGGCCCTCGCTGACCCTCCTCGGGGCGCTGGCGCTGCTCCTGCTGCTCGCCGTGCCGGCGCTGCGCCGGCTGGCCCTGCGTCGGCGGCGAGGTCGACCGGCCCCGGTCGCCCGGACCCTCGACCCACCGGACCCGACCTCCGCCACGACCGGCCCGCCGACCGTGATGGTCAGCGCCGACCGGGCCCGCGCGGACGCACACGCCGCCTGGGACGAGTTGATCGACACCCTGGTCGACTACCGGGTCCGGGTGGACCCGACGGAGACCCCTCGGGCGACCGCCGAACGGCTGGCCCGGGAGTCGGTCGGCGCCGCCACCGAGGCCGGTACGGCGATACGCCTGCTCGGACGGGCCGAGGAACGGGCCCGCTACGCCCGGGACCCGTTGACCGGAGAGCCCCTGCCCGCTGCCCTGCGGACGGTCCGGGGTGCCCTCGCCGGGCAGGCCGACCGGCGTACCCGACTGATGGCGACCGCCCTGCCGCCGTCGGTGCTGGGCCGTTGGCGCACCACCCTCGCGGACACCTCGGCCCGCCTGGTCGCCTCCGGCGGCGAACTCCGATCCCGACTCCTACGCTTCAACCCCCGCCGCCTCCTAGCCACCCGACCCCCCCGCTAACCCCCGCCCCTCACCCCCACCCCTCACCCCGCCCCGCCGCGCGACGGGCTGCGCCCGCCCGCCCCGCCGCGCCGATCTTGCACTTTTGGTCGCCTGAATGTCAGGCTTGAGGGCTTTTGTCCCGACCAAAAGTGCAAGATCGCGGCCGAGGTGGGCGGGGCGTGGGAGGAGAGGGTTGCTTGCAGGGCAGTTGGCGAGTGCGTGAGGGCTTGTTCAGGCGTGCCGGGTGCGTGGGGACTCGGGAGCGCGGGCTGTGTCGGTGGCGACGGGGACGACACGACCTCATGGGCCGGTTTGGCCCGGAAGTCATGACGCTGAGGTCCCCTGCGGCCGGGGATGGCATGAGGCCGGGGTGGTTGGCTGATCGAGGGCATGGCGAACAGCTCGATCGACACAGGGTCGATCGAGCTGGAAAGCGTCGCCGGCGTGGGCCGGTGACGCGGTCCGCCGCCTAGGGCTGGTGGTACCGGGTCAGCGGTGCCCCTCCGGGCGTTGCCGCCACCGGTCCTCCATCCGGTCGATGAATCCCGGCCGCCGTCCGGCACGACCGCGAGATCGGCGACGACTAGCTGTGCCGCCGACGACGTGCAGGTCCGGCGACTGCGCCCGACGGTGCGACTGCACCGCGAACGCGGCCGAGGCCAACATGACAACGAACCCCGCCACTGCCAGCGGCGGAGTTTTGATCACCGCGCCATATACCAACAACGCCAAGCCGGCGACGATCAGACCGGCAGCGACGAGCAGGCGACGCCGCGCATGGAAGCGCGGATCGCTGGCGCGCACGGCCGAGGCGAATTTGGGGTCCTCGGCAAGCGACCGCTCGATCTGCTCGAACAGCCGCTGCTCGTGCTCCGAGAGCGGCACGGCACTCCTCCCCGGTCACGTTGGTCGGTCCGGTCGGACCGACAGACCGTGGCAGCCAACCGGCTGCTTACCCGCAAGTCTACGAGGGGGCTCGCGCCTCGGAAAGCGGGACGACCTATGGCAGGGTCGGATTTTCCTTTCGTCGCCCATCGCGACCGATGAGAAGACTGGCCGGACCTATGACGGACCGCCCGAAACGGGCAGCCGCGGCGTCCGCGGCGACCTCCGCCTCCCGCCATCCCCGCTCGGGCTCACCGAGGGTGAGCTGCCGGGGGGTGGCATCCGCCGGGTGCAGTCCCTCCGCGCGTACGCCCAGCAGACGGATCGGGTCAGCGGGGGACAGAGCGGTGAACAAGGCCCATGCGGTGTCGAAGATCTCCCTAGCGACATCAGTCGCTACTTCCAGGGTGCGCGATCGACTGACGGTACGGAAATCTGACATTCGCACCTTCACCGACACGGTTCGTCCCACCTGCCCGGCGTCCCGCAGCCGGGCGCCGACCTTCTCGGCCAGGGCGAGGATCGTCCGGCGCAGGCGTTCCGGGTCGCGCACGTCGACATCGAAGGTGACCTCCGCGCCGATCGACTTCTCCACCTGCTCGGGGCTGACCCGGCGCGGGTCCCGTCCCCAGGCCAACTCGTGCAGGTGGGTGGCGGCGGCCTGGCCCAGCGCGGTACGCAGCATCCCGATCGGGGCCTGGGCGAGATCGCCGACGGTACGCAGGCCGAGCCGCAGCAGCGCCTCGGTGGAGCGCTCCCCCACCCCCCACAGCGCCGACACCGGCAGCGGGTGGAGGAAGTCGAGCACCTGGGCGGCCGGGACGACGAGCAACCCGTCGGGTTTGGCCCGGGTGGTGCCGAGCTTGGCGACGAACTTGCTCGGCCCCACCCCCACCGAACAGGTCAGTCCCTGTTCTTCCGCGACCCGTTCGCGGATGCGGCGGCCGATCGCCGCAGGCGAGCCGAACAGTCTTCGGGCCCCCGCGACGTCGAGGAATGCCTCGTCCAGTGACAGCGGCTCGACCAGCGGGGTGACGTCCCGGAAGATCTGCATGATCGCCCGGGAGGCGGCCGAGTAGCGGGTGAAGTCCGGTGGCAGGAAGATCGCGTGTGGGCACAGGGCGCGGGCCCGCATCGTGGGCATCGCGCTGCGTACGCCGTACCGTCGGGCCTCGTAGCTGGCGGAGCTGACCACCCCGCGCGGCCCGACTCCGCCGACCACGACGGCCCGACCGCGCAGTTCCGGCCGGTGCCGCACCTCCACGGAGGCGTAGAAGGCGTCCATGTCGACATGCAGGATCGGACAGCCGGTGTCGTCGGCGTCCGGCCCGAAGCGGGGATCACCACCCCGGGGTATCGACTGGCTGCGGCCCACCTGGGAAGGTTAGCCCCCCGCACCGACACCCTCGGCCGGTCAGCCCCGTACGACCAGCAGCGGAATGGTCATCTCGGCTGCCGTGTCCGCGCCGTGGAAGCCGACCAGCCGGGACAGCATCGGGCTCTCCGAGCGGCTGGCCAGCACGGCGTACGTGTCGTTGCAGACCACCACGAGGTCGCCGACGCGGGCCAGGTGTTCCTCGGGCACCGGCCCGAACCAGCCGGTGGCCACCGCCTCCTCCCGGGTCAGCACCCGGGCCGCCGCGCCCAGCACCTGCGACCAGGCGGCCCGTACGTCTTCGGTGGCGCCTGGGACGACATGCAGGTAGCGCACCCGGGGCTCCCCCGCGACCACCCGCACCCCGGCGGTCAACCGGGGATCGGTGTCCAGGTCGAACCGGTGCCCGGCCGGCACGTTCAACTGCCCGTGGTCGGCGGTGACCAGCAGCGCCGCGTCCGGCGGCAACCCGTCCACCAGCCGGGCCAGCAGCCCGTCGACCTCGGTGGCGGCGGTACGCCAGGGCACCGAGTCGACCCCGCTGAGGTGGCCGTGCCGGTCCAGGTCCGGGTGGTAGCCGGAGACCAGGGTGGGCCCGGTCCCGGCGCCCAGGGCGGCCAGCATCGTGGCGGCCAGCGCTTCGACCCCGGTGGCGCCCCGGTAGTCACCGCCCCGGTTGGCGGCCACGGTCAGGCCGGTGCCGCCGAACTCCGGTCGGCTCACCACGGTCACCGCGACACCGGCGGCCCGGGCCCGCTGCAACGCCGTGGTGACCGGCTGCCAGCGCAGCGGGGACGGCTCGTCGACCCACTCCAGGTGGTTGAGCACCCGGTCGGTGCCCGGTATCCGCAGGCTGAAACCGAGCACCCCGTGCGCGCCGGAGGCCGTACCGGTGCCCAGGGTGACCAGGCTGGTCGGCGTGGTGGAGGGGAAGCCGCAGGTGAGCGGGCGGCCGGTGGTGGCGGTCAGCCCGGCCAGGGTCGGCGCGTACGGCGTGGCGATCGGGACCTGGTGCCAGCCGAGCCCGTCGACCAGCAGCACGGCGACCCGACGTACCCCGGCCAACTCGTCGGCCAGCCCGAGCAGGTCGACCGCACCGGGCACCCCGAGCACCGCCAGCGCGCTGGGCAGCACATCCGCCAGGCTCCGCCCGCCGTACTCCGGCACCACCGGTGCCAGGAAGGGCCCCTTGTCGACGCCGGGGTCCCCGCTCGACACCGGCACCGGGTGGGGGGTCGCGGTGGGGTCGGTCATGCCGGGCGGCGGGCGAACAGGTGCAGCTGGGCGGCGAGATCCCGCCAGGGTGACCGGGCCGCCAGGGCCCGCTCCAACTCGACCAGGGCCGCCTGCTGGCCGTCCGCGACCGCCGCGGGCAGCAGGTCGGCCAGGACGCGTACCCCGTGGATCTCCTCGACGGTGAGGCCGGCGGCGGTGAGCAGCGCGGCGGCGCCCTCGGCGTCGAACCGGCGGCGCAGGGTGTCCCGGGGCCCGGCGGTGCCCTCGGGGTCGGCGGCCAGCGCGGCGGCCACGTCGAGGTGACCGTTCATGGCCCGGCCGAGCACCGCCGCCGACCGACCGGCCACCAGCATGCTCGCCGCGCCGCCGGGACGCAGCGCGGTGGCCAGCGCGGTCACCACCGAGGCCGGCTCGTCGACCACCTCCAGGACGGCATGGCAGAGCACCAGGTCGACACTGGCCGGTTCGACCAGCCCGGCGAGGGCGTCACCGTCGCCCTGGACCGCGCGTACCCGGTCGGCCACCCCGGCCTCGGCGGCCCGGCGGCTGAGGGCGGCGAGGGCGTCCGGACTGGCGTCGACCACGGTGACCTGGTGCCCGGCCTGGGCCAGCGGTACGGCGAAACCACCCGTGCCGCCACCCACGTCCAGCACGGTCAACTCGGCGGCGGGCCGACGGTCCAGCTCGGCGCGCAGCACCGACCAGACCACGGCGGTACGGGGAGTCAGTGGCGGCCCGGCCGCGCCTGGGGTCTGTTCCACCCGGTCGAGCCTAGGGCCTGTCCCGCCGATCCTGCTCACCGAGGTTGGGTCCACACCCCACCGAGCCGGGTCACGCCAGGTCGAAGCACCCGGGGGGGGTGGCCGACCCACCCGCCTCAGCGGAAATCGCGGGAGGCCGGACGGACCGGTGGCTCGATGGCCTCCAACCGGTCGGCGACCAGGTTGGTCACCCCCTCGTGTCGTTGCAGCCGCCCCCGCACGACCAGCGCCGCGCTGGTCCGGGCCACCCGCCGCTGCCGCTGCCACAGCCCCGGCGAACAGGTCACGTTGAGCATCCCGGTCTCGTCCTCCAGGTTGATGAAGGTGACCCCACCCGCGGTCGCCGGCCGCTGCCGGTGGGTGACGATCCCCCCGACCCGGATCCGCCGACCCGGTTCCACCCGACCCAGCCGGTCGATCGGTACCGCACCCATCGCCTCCAACTGGGGGCGGATGAATCGGGCCGGATGGTTCTCCGGGGACAACCCGGTGGCCCACACGTCGGCGACCAGCCGGTCCACCGCCTCCATCCCGGGCAGGGTGGGCGCCGCCGCGCCGGTCACCGTGCCGGGCAGCCGATCCGGTCGGTCCTGGGCCGCCGCGCCGGCCGCCCACAGCGCCTGCCGCCGGGTCAGACCGAGACAGGCGAAGGCGTCCGCGGTGGCCAGGGCCTCCAGTTGGGCGGCGGTCAGACCCACCCGCCGGGCCAGATCCGACATGTCCCGGTACGGCCCGTGCGCCGTCCGCTCGGCCACGATCCGCTCGGCCACCGGCTCGCCGAGGGTACGCACACCCGACAGTCCCAGCCGTACGGCCGGCCCGCCCAGCCCCCAGGCGTGTGGCGGCTCCCCCGGCCGGCTGCCCCACCGGGTGTCCGCTGTGGACTCCAGCACCGGTTGCACCCCGCTGGCGTTGATGTCCGGTCGGCGGACCTGCACCCCGTGCCGGCGGGCGTCGTCGACCAGGGTCTGCGGCGAGTAGAAGCCCATCGGTTGGGCGCGCAGCAGCGCGGCCAGGAAGGGGGCCGGGTGGTAGCGCTTGAGCCAGGAGCTGGCGTACACCAGGTAGGCGAAGCTCATCGCGTGGCTCTCCGGGAAGCCGTAGCTGGCGAAGGCGGTGAGCTTGCGGTAGACGTCGTCGGCCAACTCGCCGGTGATGCCCCGCTGCGCCATGCCGGTGTAGAGCCGATCGGCGATGCGGGCCATCCGCTCCACCGAACGCTTCGCCCCCATCGCCCGGCGCAACTGGTCGGCCTCGGCCGCGTCGAAACCGGCCAGGTCGATGGCGAGCTGCATCAACTGCTCCTGGAACAGCGGCACCCCGAGGGTCTTCTCCAGGGCGTTGCGCATCAGCGGATGCGGGTAGGTCACCGGCTCCTGCCCGTTCTTGCGCCGGATGTACGGGTGCACCGAGCCGCCCTGGATCGGGCCGGGTCGGATCAGCGCCACCTCCACCACCAGGTCGTAGAACTCGCGCGGCTTGAGCCGGGGCAGGGTGGCCATCTGGGCCCGGCTCTCCACCTGGAACACCCCGACCGAGTCGGCTCGGCAGAGCATGTCGTAGACCTCGGGATCGTCAAGGCTCATGTCGCCCAGATCCAGGCTCATCCCGATCATGTCGTAGCCGTAGTGCAGCGCCGAGAGCATGCCCAGGCCGAGCAGGTCGAACTTGACCAGGCCGACGGCGGCGCAGTCGTCCTTGTCCCACTGGAGCACGCTGCGGCCGGGCATCCGCCCCCACTCCACCGGGCACACCTCGATCACCGGCCGGTCGCAGATCACCATGCCCCCGGAGTGGATGCCCAGGTGCCGGGGGAAGGTCTGCACCTCGTTGGCGTACGCGATCACCTGCTCGGGGATCTCCGGCACGTCCGCCGCGGCCACCTCGCCCCAGCGGTCGATCTGCTTGCTCCAGGCGTCCTGCTGACCGGGCGAGAAACCGAACGCCTTGGCCACGTCCCGCACCGCCGACCGGGGCCGGTACGAGATCACGTTGGCCACCTGGGCGGTGTGCTCCCGGCCGTACCGGGCGTAGACGTGCTGGATGACCTCCTCCCGGCGGTCGGACTCGATGTCCACGTCGATGTCGGGCGGGCCGTCGCGCTCGGGGGCCAGGAAGCGTTCGAACAGCAGCCGGTGCCGGACCGCGTCCACGTTGGTGATCCGCAGGGCGTAGCAGACCGCCGAGTTGGCCGCCGAGCCCCGGCCCTGGCAGTAGATGTCGGCCCGGCGGCAGAACTCGACGATGTCGTAGACCACCAGGAAGTAGCCCGGGAAGCCCAGCGCCTCGATCATGTTCAGCTCGTGGTCGAGCTGCGCGTACGCCTGCGGGTGGGCCTCGCGCGGGCCGTAGCGTTCTCGCGCGCCGGCCTCGGTGAGCTGCCGCAGCCAGCTCATCTCGGTGTGCCCCGGCGGCACCGGGTACGCCGGTAGTTGCGGTGCGACGAGTTGCAGGTCGAAGGCGAGTTCCGCGCCGAACTCGGCGGCCCGGGCCACCGCACCCGGGTAGGCCGCGAACCGGGCCGCCATCTCGACACCGGAACGCAGGTGGGCGGTGCCGGCGGCGGGCAGCCAGCCGTCCATCTCGTCCAGGCTGCGCCGGGCCCGTACGGCGGCCAGGGTGGTGGCCAGTCGACGTCGCCCCGGCGTGGCGTAGTGCACGTTGCCGGTGGCCACCGTGGGCAGCCCGGCGGCGGCGGCCAGCTCGGCCAGGGCCTCGTTGCGGTCCTCGTCGACCGGATGCCCGTGGTCGGTCAGCTCCACCGCCACCGTCTCCGCCCCGAACAGGGCGGTGAGCCGGTCCAGCTCGCGGGCCGCCGCCTCGACCCCCTCGGTGAGCAGGGCGGCCGGCACGTGCCCCTTGCGGCAACCGGTCAGCACCAGCACGTGGTCGCGCAGGTCGGCGGCGATCTCCTCCAGCTCGCCGTAGACCGGGCGGCCCTTCTCCCCGCCCCGCAGGTGGGCGCGGGCGATGGTGGTGGCCAGCCGGGCGTACCCCTCGTGGCCGTGGGCCAGCACCAGCAGGTGGTTGCCGTGCGGATCGGGTACCCCGTTCTGCGGGCCGGGCAGGCCCAGGGTCAGCTCCGCCCCGAAGATCGTCGGCAGGTGCAGCGCGCGGGCCGCCTCGGCGAAGCGCACCACACCGTAGAAGCCGTCGTGGTCGGTGACGGCCAGCGCGGTGAGCCCCAGCCGGGTGGCCTCCTCGACCAGTTCCTCCGGATGGCTGGCGCCGTCGAGGAAGCTGAAGTTGGTGTGGGCGTGCAGTTCCGCGTACGGCAGCACGCCGTCGGGTCGGGTCAGCTCCGGTGGACGGTAGTGCTCCCGGCGCCGGTTCCAGGCCGGCGAGTCGCCCCCGTCGGCGTCGATAGCGAGCGGGTCCACCACATGCAGATGCCGCTCCCCGGC
This sequence comes from Micromonospora sp. DT229, assembly GCF_049844505.1. Classification (NCBI taxonomy): domain Bacteria; kingdom Bacillati; phylum Actinomycetota; class Actinomycetes; order Micromonosporales; family Micromonosporaceae; genus Micromonospora; species Micromonospora sp. DT229. Next base: position 144,091 of record NZ_JBNCLD010000011.1, read on the forward strand.
GCCCTGCTCGCTCCCCTTGCCCGACCGCCCGGAGAGCACCCGCTCCAGCTCCGACCACGGCAACCGTGGGTTGTGGAAACTCACCGTCCCCACCCGGCCGCCACGATCTCGGTACGTGCCGGCCCCCGGGAGGGCAGATTCACGTCAGTCATAGATCGCCTCCAGCAGCCACCGGCCGTGCTCGACGGCGAGCAGCAGTGCGACACCGTCGGCCAGGAGGACCTGGAAGCGGGCTCGGCGACGGGCCTCGGCCGGGGCCCACCACCGCTCGTCGACCGGCCACGGACCGGCCCAGCCGACGATCTCGGTTCCCCTGCCCACGCCTACCCGGGCCAGGGCCTCCACGGTCGCGTCGGTGCTCAGCCGGGCCGGCGGGGCGCTCATCGTCAGCCGGGCACTCACCGTCACCGGTTCACCAGCGGCATCCCACACGTGTACGGCGAGTGCGGTGGGCAGCACCACCGCCGGTGAGGGCGGCGGCAGCCGCCCCGGCCAGGACGGCAGCGACGCAGAGCGACCAGACAACGGAACGGCACCGGTACGGGCAGCCAACGGTGCAGCACCGGAGCGATCGGACAACCGGGCGTCGCCGGGACGGGCAGTGGCATCGGGGCGGGTGGGTCGGCGTTCGTCGCCCCATGGGACCAGCCGTACCTGGTCGGCCGGGGACCGCCCGCCACCGAGCACGGCGGTGACCACCGCCTCGGGGCCGAGTAGTCCCTGCACCCGGGTCAGCGCCCGATGTGCCCGTTCGCGCTCCTCGCCGGTCTCGCCCCACAGCCCGGGTTGCAGGCCGGTCTGGGCCAGCACCCCGTCCGGCACCAACCGCAGCCGGATGATCCCGGCGGTGGGCCGGGCCGGGCCGCCCCGGCGGGCCCCGGTGAGCCAGCCGTCCAGTTGCCAGCGGACCCGGTCGGCGATCGCCGCCGCGCTCAGCAGACCGTCGTGCCGCCAGACCCGGTGCAACTCCTGGCCGTGCGCGGTTACCGCCTCGATGCCGAGCCGGGTGCAGGCAAGCCCGTGCCCGGTGAGCCGTTCGTGCAGCCGTTCGGCCAGGGTCCGGGCGGCGAACGCCGCGACGTCGACCCGCTCGATCGGCTCGTCCAGGTCCGCGGTGACCGTCAGGTCGACCGGAGGGCGCCGGACCGCGAGCGGGCGGTCGTCCCGCCCGGCGGCCATCCGGTGGGCCAGCGCCCCGTCGAAGCCGAACCGGGCCAACACGTCACCGGCGGACAGCGCGGCGAAGTCACCGAGGGTACGCACCCCCAGTCGACGCAGCAGGTCGGCCAGGGCGGGCCGACCGAGGGCCTCGACGGGCTGGGTGGACAGGAACTCCGGCGTCCCGCCGGGCGGCACTGTCCGCCCCTGTCGGGCGGCCAACCCGGCGGCGAACACCCCCTCGGCGATGCCGACCTGGCTCTCCACCGCGCAGCTCTGCGCGACATGCTCGACGATCCGCTCGGCCGCCGCCTCCTCACCGCCGAGGTACCGGCTCGGCCCCCGGGCGGGCAACGCGCAGGCTCCGGGGCGGATCACCTCGACCCCGGCCGCCACCTCCTCGACCGCGGCCACCACCGGCTCGAAGGCCCGCGCGTCCCGCCCGGGGTCGTGGTCGACGACGGTCAGCTGTGGGCAGCGCCCCTGCGCCTCCCGCCGACGCAGCCCTCGGCGTACCCCCTCGGCGCGGGCCTGCTCGGAGCAGGCGATGACCCGGTTGGCGTGCAGCACCGCCACCGGTCCGGTGGCCGGCACCCCGTCGATGATCTCGGCGGCCAGCACCGGCCAGTCCGGACACCAGAGCAACAGGGTCCGCGTCATCGGCCGGACCTCGAGATGGTCGTGATCACAACCAGGCCGACTTGACCACCGTCCTGGAGCGCACCGTCCTGGAGCGCACCGTCCTGGAGCGCACCGTCCTGGAGCGCACCGTCCTGGAGCGCACCGAGCTGATGATTCGCCTGCGGGCGGACGCTCATGCCGAGGTCACCACGCGTAGAGCGGTCTCCGGTCGGCCGATCGGTGCGGGCCCGGGGATGACCCGGGTCAGTTCGGCACCGGGCAACCAGACCTTGATCTCCTTGGGGCGGGCCGCCGCCCCCCGACCACGCGCCGAGATGGTCACCTCGCGGCGCCGCAGCCGGCCCCGACCCGACCCGAGCCCTTCCCACACCCCGCGTACCACCTGGAGGGTCACGTCCGCGCCCTCCCACCGGCCGTAGGGCACCAGCACGCTGCCGCGTTGCCGAGCTCGGGCGGCCAGCCGGCCGGCGACGGAGGCGGAGACCGTGGCCGGTACGGCGGTGACCACCACATCGACCCCGTCGATGAGCGCGGCGACCACGGTGGGCCATTCCGGGCCGGGCTGCGGCACCAGGGCCAGCCGGTCCAGGACGATCCCCGCCTCGGCCGCCGCGCCGGCTCCGAAGGTCGGCAACCCGACCACCGCGCACCATGAGCCGGTGCGGGAGGCCTCCGCCAGCAGGGCGAACAGCAGTGAGGTGGTGCCACTGTGCCGGGACTGCCCGGCACCGACCGCGATGGTGCTGCCCCGGCGCAGCCCTCGGCCGGGCAACAACCCGCTCAGCTCGGGCCGCACCGGCAGCATCCGGTGGCCGCCCGCCGGATCGGGGGCGCTGGCCGGACGCACCAACTCGGCCAGCGCGGCGGAACCGACGACCATGCGGCCCGCCATCGGATCTACCCCCGTCGTGTCGCCCCGGGCACCGGCCCGGGGATGGTGCTGTCGTTGATCAGATAAGAAGGTGCCGAGGCGGCATGGTCGGCTCGGGAGGGCCCTGACGGCGTCCGGTCATCCTGGTGTCCCGCCGGTGGTGACCGGACGCCGCGACTCAGGCGACGAGCCCCTCGATGGCCGGTTGATGGACCAGGTCGAGTGCGGACTCCACCACCGCCACGAACTCCTCCGCGGCGCGGAGCAGATCGTCGGCCTCCCGGGTGGTGACCACCCGAGGTATGCCGGCCTCGGCGGCGGCCCGCTTGCCGGCGGCCAGGGCGAAGTAGGTGGCCCACTCGTGCAGTTCGGGGGCGACACCGGCGAGCAGGACCCAGACACTGGTGATCCGACTGCGGCGGGTAGGCGCGGGACGGGCCCGGGCGGCGAGCACCGCGGCGGCGGCACGCAGGGCCGCCAGGTGGGCGGTGGCGTACCGGAGACCATCGGGGCTCGTCCGGGCGGCTTCGGCGAGCCCTTGCCGAGCCACCGCCAGTAGTTGGGCGGGGGTGCGGTGTGGCAACACGTGCGCGGGCACCGTCGGCACCTGGGCCGGGCTGGTCGGCATGTCACTCCTCCAGGCGGACCGGCGGGCGACCGCGCGGCGGAGGAGATCCGTCGGCGGGGCACCCGCGGCGGGCGGTGCGGAGGAAGACGCACCAGATCGGGTGGCCGGCCGGGTGTGGAGCTTCCCCACACCACACCCGGCCGGCGTACCGGCGGGTCCGTCGTCCGCCGCCCGGGGGTCGTGGGCGGCGGACGACGTTCCTGCCTGATGGGTCCGGACTCGCGACTGCCCGAAGCCCGGTGCGGTCCGCGGTACCGCACCTCTCGGGGCCAGGTGCCGCGAAACACCCACCCCGAGGGGTTGGAACGAACGTTCGACTCAATCGAACACTCGTTCTAACTACTGCTGACAGTACACCCTCCCCCCGACGAAAATGCAACGTGTGACGCGCCGACCTGGCCGGCCACCGGCTGCGCCCTGGCCGGCTGCGCCGCCTGGACGGGTACCGGGAAGAATGGCGGGATGCAGTCACACCCGAACGTCCGGGCCGTGCAGGACGCGCTCGACGCCGCCCAGGCGCGCAGCGGTTCCGACGCCCCGGCCACGGTCCGTCTGTTGCCCGACGCCGTGCACACCGCCGCAGCCGCCGCCGAGGCGCTCGGCGTCGACGTGGGCGCCATCGCCAACTCCCTCGTCTTCGACGCCGACGGGGCACCGCTGCTGGTGCTGACCTCCGGCGCGCACCGGGTGGACACCACCGGCCTGGCCGCCCGGCTCGGCATCACCCGGCTGCGCCGGGCCACGCCGCAGTTCGTCAAGGAGCACACCGGCCAGGTGATCGGCGGGGTCGCCCCGGTGGGTCATCCGCAGCCGCTGCGCACCCTGGTGGACAACGCCCTGGACAAGTACGACGAGATCTGGGCCGCCGGTGGCGTACCGCAGGCGGTCTTCCCCACCACGTACGCCGAACTGTTGCGGATCACCGGCGGCACCCCGACCGACGTGGCGTGAACGAGCGCGGCGGCGTGAACGGGTCGGAGCAGGTCCCCCAACTGGTCACTCTGCACGTGTGGCGGATCCCGCGTACCGCCGTGGGTCGGGCGCTGCTGCGGATGGCGCGGGATCCGCGTCGGCTGCGCGCCCTGCCCGGCGTACGGTTCGGCAAGCTGCTCGGCACCGGAACCGGCACCGGCTTCGGGCCGGGCGACGCCGACCCGACCCGCTGGGCGGCGTTGACGGTGTGGGACTCCCCCGTCGCGGCCACCCGGTTCGCCGACTCGCCGGTGGGCCGGGCCTGGTCCGACATCGCCACCGCCGGTGTCCGACTCGACCTGCGGCCGCTGAGCAGCCGGGGTGAGTGGTCCGGTCGACGGCCCTTCGGCGAGCCGACCGGTGGCCGGGTGACCGGGCCGGTGCTGGCCCTCACCCGGGCCCGGTTGCGCCCCACCCGCGCCCTCACCTTCTGGCGGGCGGTCCCCCCGGTGGCCGCCGCCCTGCACGCCGCGCCCGGCCTGCTGGCCCGTTTCGGTGTCGGTGAGGCGCCGCTGGGCTGGCAGGGCACGGTGAGTGTGTGGCGCGATCCGGCAGACCTGGTGGGGTTCGCGTACCGTCACCCGCAGCACCGGGCCGCGATCACCCGGACGGAGACCGCGCGATGGTACGCGGAGGAACTCTTCGCCCGGTTCGAGGTGCGTGACGTGATCGGTGACCGGACCGTACTGGGGTGGGTCGACGGAGACCCGGCGAAGGGTGGACGGGCATGAGATTGGTGCGGTGGACACCGGACGATCTCCTCCGGCGACTGGACGACGTGGTGACCGTCTACGGCGAGGCCATGGGCTACCGCGCCGACCTGCTGGCGGGCCGTCGCGGTTACATCGCCACCCACGTACGCCGGCCCGGCTTCCGCGCCGTGGCCAGCCTGACCGCCGAGGGCCACCTGGCCGGCTTCGGGTACGGCTACACCGGCAGCGCCGGCCAGTGGTGGCACGACCAGGTCTGGCGGGCGCTCGACCCGGCCGCCCGCCGACGCTGGCTCACCGACTGCTTCGAGGTGGTCGAGTTGCATGTGAGCCCACCGGCACAGGGGCACGGTCTGGGGGCCGGACAGTTGCGGGCCCTGCTCACCCTGGCCGAGGGCGCGACCACCCTGCTGTCCACCCCGGAGGCCGACGAGCAGACCTCCCGGGCCTGGCGGTTGTACCGCCGATTCGGCTTCGTCGACCTGCTGCGCGACTTCCGCTTTCCCGGCGACGAGCGCCCGTTCGGGGTGCTCGGCCGGGATCTGCCCCTCCCCGCCGAGCAGCCACCCGTACGGTCATGACCGCAGCCGCACCGACCCGCCCCCTGCGGGCCTACCCCTGGGTGCTGCTGGCCCTGCTGGTGCTGGCGCAGATCTGCTACCCGCTGACCGAGGGGTCGACCCGGGCCCGGCTGACCGTGGCCACCGTCGTGCTCGGCTACCTGCTCTCGGTCGGGCACGCCCTGCTCAGCCGGGGACCCCGTACCGCCCTGGCGCTCGTCGCCCTGGCCACCGGCGGCGGTTTCGCCATCGAGGCCCTGGGGGTGGCCACCGGCTTCCCGTTCGGCAGCTACGACTACTCCGGCCAACTCGGCCCGAAACTGGCCGGGGTGCCACTGATCATCCCGCTGGCCTGGACCTGGATGGCCTGGCCGGCCTGGCTGGTGGCGACCCGAATCATCGGCGGCGGCACAGCACGCGGGTGGTGGCGGTGGCCGGCGCGGATCGGGCTGGCCACTATCGGGCTGGCCACCTGGGACCTCTTCCTCGATCCCCAGATGGTCGCCGAGGGGCACTGGGTGTGGCGCGACGCCACCCCGGCGCTGCCCGGACTGGCCGGCATCCCGGTCAGCAACTACCTGGGTTGGCTGCTGTTCGCGGTGCTGGTGATGACCGCCCTGCGTCCGCTGGCCGGGTCCGCCGTGCTCGACACGGACGCCCACGACCGGCCGATGTACGCCCTCTACCTGTGGACGTACGCCTCAAGTGTGCTGGCCCACGCGGTCTTCCTGGACCTGCCCGCCTCCGCCCTGTGGGGCGGTGTCGGCATGGCGGTGATCGCGGTACCCCTGGCGGTGACGCTGCTGCGCAGCCGCCACCAGCCCGACGACACCCCCATCACGGCACCCACCCGGGCCGACGTCACGGCATGACCGGGCCGCTGGTCGTACTGCTCCTCGTCGCCGTGTTGACCGGGCACACCCTGGTCAACGCCGGCCGGTGGCTGCGCCGCCCGACCGACCGATCGGTGCGGACCGGCGAACGGGTGACCGTGCTGCTGCCGCTGCGCGACGAGGCCGACCGGGTCACCCCGTGCCTGCGGGCGCTGCTGGCCCAGCGTGGGGTACCCGGGCTGCGGATCGTGGTGCTCGACGACGGCTCCACCGACGGCACCGCCGAGGTGGTCCGCACCCTGGTCGGCGACGATCCCCGGGTCACCCTGCACACCGGGGTGGCCCCGCCACCGGGCTGGCTGGGCAAGCCACACGCCTGCTGGCAGTTGGCCGGCCACGCCGAGGAGTCGGCCGAGGTGCTGGTGTTCGTCGACGCCGACGTGGTGCTTCGCCCGTACGCCGTGGCGGCGGCGGTCACCGAACTGCGCGCCGCCGAGGTGACCCTGCTGTCGCCGTACCCGAAGATCGTGGTGCGGACGGTGGCCGACCGGTTGGTGCAGCCGTTGTTGCAGTGGTTGTGGCTGACCTTCCTGCCGCTGCGGGCGATGGAAGGCTCGCCGCGGCCCTCCCTGGCCGCGGCCGGCGGGCAGTTCCTGGTCGTCGACCGGGCCGGCTACCTGCGGGCCGGGGGGCACGCGGCGGTCGCCGACCGGGTGCTGGAGGACATCGAGCTGGCCCGCGCGGTGAAACGCGCCGGTGGCCGGATCGCCCTGGCCGACGGCTCCCGGCTGGCCACCTGCCGGATGTACGACACCTGGCCGCAGCTACGCGACGGCTACACCAAGTCCCTGTGGGCCACCTTCGGGCATCCGCTGGCCGCCGCGCTGGTGGTCGGCCTGCTGCTCCTGCTCTACACCGCACCGCCGCTGGTCGCCGTGGCCGCCCTGCTGGCCGGGGCGCCGGACCTGGCCGGGGTGGCCGCCCTGACGTACCTGACCGGGGTGGTGGGACGGGTGGTCAGCGCCCGGGCCACCGGCGGGCGGGCCTGGCCCGACGCGCTGAGCCACCCCGTGTCGGTCGCGGTCCTCGGTTGGTTGACCCTACGGTCGTACCATCTGCGCAAGCGGCGGCGCCTGTCCTGGCGCGGCCGTCCGGTCGGCTAGCTCCGCCTCGGCGGGCCGGAGCAGGGACCTCGACACGGTCAGGGGAGGACGCGGCATGGCGCGGATCGTGGTCGTCGGGGCCGGGGTGGGCGGGCTGGCCACCGCCGCCCGGCTGGCTGTCACCGGGCACCAGGTGACCGTTCTGGAACGGGCCGACACGGTCGGCGGCAAGCTGGGACGACACACCCGCGACACCCCGTCCGGCCAGTTCCACTTCGACACCGGGCCCAGCCTGCTCACCCTGCCCGAGGTCTTCCACGAACTGTTCGAGGCCACCGGGGCGAAGCTGGACGAGTACCTGGACCTGGTGCCGCTGGACCCGATCGTGCGGCACGTCTTCCCCGACGGTGCTCCGGTGCTGGACTCCTGCGCCGACCCGGCGGAGTTCACCGCCCGTATCGGCGCGGCCCTCGGTGACCGGGCCGCCGCCGACTGGCAGCGGCTGTGGCGACGCGCGGCCCGGGTGTGGCGGGCCAGCGAACACGACATCCTGCGCCGCCGGGTCGACTCCCCCCGGGACCTGGCCCGACTGGCCTGGCGACTGGGCGACCTGGCGGCGATCCGCCCCGGGCAGAGCCTGCGCGGACTGGGCCGGTCGCACCTGTCCGATCCACGACTGCGGATGCTGCTGGACCGGTACGCCACCTACACCGGCGCCGACCCGCGTCGGGCCCCGGCCGCCCTGGTCGCGGTCCCCTACGCCGAGTTGACCTTCGGCGGCTGGTACCTGCGTGGCGGGCTGGGCACCCTGGCCGACGCCCTGCTGTCGCGCTGCCTGGACCTGGGGGTGGTGGTGCGCACCGGCACCACGGTGACCCGGATCGACGCCACCGGTGGACGGGTGCACGGGGTACGCGTGGCCGACCAGCGCGCCCCGATCCCCGCCGACGTGGTGGTGGCCAATGTCGACGCGCTGACGGTCTACCGTGACCTGCTGCCGGACGCCCGCCGGTTGGCCGGGCTCACCGACCGCAGCCTGGCCGGCTTCGTGCTGCTGCTCGGCGTACGCGGGGAGAGTGGGCTGGCCCACCACAACGTCTTCTTCCCGCGCGACTACGACGCCGAGTTCGACGCGGTCTTCGGCGACCCGGGTCGGGGGGTCCGGGCCCGCCCGGCCGCCGATCCGACGGTCTTCGTCACCGTGGCCGACGATCCGGCGGTCCGCCCGGAGGGCCACGAGGCGTGGTTCGTGCTGGTCAACGCCGCCCGCCAGGGCACCGCCCCCGGTGCGATCGACTGGCGTCGACCGGGGCTGGCGCAGGCGTACGCCGATCGGATCCTGGAGGTGCTGGCCGAACGCGGCGTGGAGGTCCGCGACCGGCTGGTGTTCCGGGACATCCGGACCCCGGCCGACCTGGCCACCGCCACCGGCGCCCCGGGCGGCACCATCTACGGCACCGCCGGTGGCCTGCTGCGTCCGGCCAACCGGGGACCGGCGCGCGGCCTGTGGCTGGTCGGCGGCTCCAGTCACCCGGGCGGCGGCCTGCCGATGGTGACCCTGTCCGCCCAGATCGTCGCCGATGCCGTCGGCCCCGCCTGGTAGAGGCAACTCAGTTGGCGTCGATCAACGCCCGGCGTACGGCGGAGAGCAGTTGCCCCAGCCCGAAGGCGGCCAGCAGCACCCACACCGCGGTCGCCATGGTGATGGTGCCGGCCGCCAGATCCGGCTGGATCAGCCCGGTCAGGCCGGCCAGCAGCAGCCCCACCAGGGCCACGCAGACCCGGGTGGGCCGCTCCCCCACCGTCACCGCGCCGATCTCCCGCATCCCGGCGGCGACCGCCCTGGCCCGGACGTACTCGTGCAGCCAGGACAGCGCGCCGGCCGCGACGACCAGCGCACCCGGCGCACCGACCAGCCAGAACGCCACCAGCCAGGCGACCTCACCGATCCGGTCGGCCAGCGAGTCGTAGACGTAGCCGAGCCGGGTCGTGCGCCCGGTAACCACCGCCACCGCCCCGTCGACACTGTCGGCCACCGAGGCGAGCAACACGAACAGGGCGCCGAGGAACGGACCGTCACCCGGGCGCACCGCGAACAACGGCACACAGAGGCAGAGCAGTACGCCGACCGCCGTCACCGCGGTCGGACCGACCCGCAGCCGACCCAGCAGAAACCCGAGATGGTACGACAGACGCAGCCAACCGCGTACCACCGGCGTGGCGGCACGGGGGTCGAACCCACCGTGCAGTCGGGCCCACGCGGTGGCGTACTCGTTCCAGTTCAGCTGTCTGCCCACCACGGTTCAACCGTCGCGGCGGCGCTGAGGTATCGCGCCGACGAGCTCACTTCGAGGCGCCCACCCGCAGGTTCTGCCAGATCTCCCGGGTCGCGGTGGACCGGTTGAAGGTGATGAAGTGGATGCCCGGCACACCCTCGTCGAGCAGCCGCTGGCACATCTCGCTGGTCTGCTCGATGCCGAGCCGGCGGACCGCCTCCGGGTCGTCGGCGACCCGCTCGAACCGGGCGGCCAGCGCCGGCGGGAAGGGGGCCCCGGACAGCTGCACGGAGCGTTCGATCGTGCCGATGCGGGTCACCGGCATCACCCCGGCCAGGATCGGGGTGTCGCAGCCGGCGGCGGCCACCCGGTCACGCAGGCGGAGGTACTCCTCGGCGTCGAAGAACATCTGGGTGATGGCGAAATCGGCACCGGCCCGACACTTGCGGACGAAGTGCTCGGTGTCCGTGGCGATGTCCGGCGAACGCGGATGCCGGTACGGGAAGGCGGCCACCCCGACGCTGAAGTCGCCCGAGCGGCGTACCAGGCGGACGAGATCCTCGGCATAGTCGACACCCTCGGGGTGCCGGACCCACTCACCGGTCGGGTCACCGGGCGGGTCACCCCGCACGGCCAGCACGTTGCGTACCCCGACACCGGCCAGCCGCCCGATCACGTGCCGCAACTCGGCCACCGAGTGGTTGACCGCGGTCAGGTGGGCCATCGGCAGCAGGGTGGTCTCGGTGGCCACCCGTTCGGTGACCGAGACAGTGGTGTCCCGCGTCGACCCGCCGGCACCGTAGGTGATCGAGACGAACGACGGCCGCAACGACTCCAGCTCACGGATCGCCTGCCAGAGCAGCCGCTCGCCCTCCGCCGTCTTCGGCGGCATGAACTCGAAGGAGAAGGTCGGCTGGCAGTCACGGACCAGCTCCCCGATCGCTGGTTGCGGATTCGGGAGGACCGAGGGTAAACCGAGCGCCACGCATCGACTCTAGCCGGAGAGTCCACAGATCCCTATCCGCTTCCCACTGCCAGGGATCACTGCCCGGCTGCTCAGGCACCCCCGGCCCACTTCCATCGTGCGGCCCGGTCCCGTTCCCCGGGTCCCGTTCCCGGGTCCGGCCGGTCCCGTTCCCGGATGCGGCCGGTCCCGCTCCCCGGTGCGGGCCGGGCCCAGTTCCCGGTGCGGGCCCGATCCTGTCACCCGGTGCGGCCAGGCCCAGTCCGCCGGTCGGGAAAACGTCGGACCCCTGGGATATCTGTTGGTCTCAGCGCGGGTGGTCTGCGGACCGCAGGGGGCCGCGCGGGGGTCATGATCCACCGATGGGTGGTCCGAGTCCGGGCCGGCCATCCCGCGTGTCGACCTCCGGAGGACCGATGTTCCCGCACCCGTCCGATCCGCTGTCCGGGCCGCCACTGACCCGGTTACGGCTGGCCCGAGGATGGAGCCAGTCCCGGCTGGCCGCCGAATTGTGCGCCGCCGCCGGTGTGCCGACCCTCAGCCGGCACGAGATCTCCCGGTGGGAACGCCAGCGGCGTACCCCCGGGCGGTTCTGGCACGGCTGGCTGGCCGCCGTTCTCGGCGTACGGTCCGATCCACCGGCCGACCCGGGCGAGGCCGACGGCCCGACAGCGGCGGCCGGCGACCGACAGCGGCGACACGGGCACTGCCGGCCGGCTTCGGCGCGCCCACCGACCCGGCTCCCTCGGCGAGTCGCGACGCGCCGGAACGTGGGTGGGTCGGCGCGCCGCGACCCGACCTACTAGCGTCGGGACGTGACCCACGCTGCTCCTGTCTCTCCGGTCGACCGGGCCGGCCTCCGCCAACGGGTGGACCAGGCCCTCTCCGACTTCCTCGCCGGCCGCCGATCGTGGATGACCGACCTCGATGAGGCCCTGGTGCCGGTCGCCGACGCGATCGAGGACTTCGTGCTGGGCGGCGGCAAGCGACTACGCCCCGCCTTCGCCTACTGGGGTTACCGAGGAGCCGGCGGAGTGGACACCGACGCCGTGGTCACCGCCCTGGCCGCGCTGGAGCTGGTCCAGGCCAGCGCCCTGATCCACGACGATCTGATGGACCGTTCGGACACCCGGCGGGGTGAGCCGGCGGTGCACCGCCGATTCGCCACCTGGCACCGCACGGCCGGCTGGGGTGGCTCTCCGGACGGCTTCGGCGACGCGGCGGCGATCCTGCTGGGCGACCTGTGCCTGGTCTGGTCCGACGAGTTGCTGCACTCCGCCGGGCTGGATCCCCGGACGGTGGCCCGGGCCCGGCCGGACTTCGACGAGATGCGTACCGAGGTCACCGTCGGGCAGTACCTCGACGTGGTGACCCAGGCCACCGGGGACACCTCGTTGGAGCGGGCCAGCAAGGTGGCCCGGTACAAGTCGGCCAAGTACACCGTCGAGCGGCCCCTGCTGCTCGGCTCGGCGCTGGCCGACGCCTCCGCCGACGTACGGGTCGCCTACTCGGCGTACGGGCTGCCGCTGGGCGAGGCGTTCCAACTGCGCGACGACGTCCTGGGAGTCTTCGGTGATCCCACCCAGACCGGCAAGCCGGCCGGCGACGACCTGCGCGAGGGCAAGCGGACCTACCTGGTGGCGGCGGCCCTGGAGGCGGCCGACGAGGCCGACCGGGCCGTCCTGCTCGCCGGGCTCGGCAACCAGGATCTGGACCAGGCCGGGGTGGTCCGACTACGGGACCTGATCACCGCCACCGGCGCCCTGGCCCGCACCGAGCAGCGCATCGCCACCCTCACCGATGCCGCCCTCGCCGCGTTGAGCGCCGTCGACCTGGACACCGAAGCCCGCCAGTCCCTGGTCGACCTGGCCATAGCCGCCACCCGCCGCACCGACTAACCCCTCCCCCTCCCCACCCCCTCACCGCCGCTCCCTCGCCGCGCGCCGCCCTCGCCGTCGATCTTGCAGTTTTGGTCGCCCCTATGGGGTGTTTTGCGCCATTCGCGGGGACACAAAGTGCAAGATCGACGGGCGATGTGGGCGCGGGCGGGCGGGCAGGCCGAGGGCGGGGCGGAGGGTGGGGTGTGGGAGGGGTGGGGGTGGGTTAGAAGCCGAGGGCTTGGGCGCGGCGTTTGACTTCGCGGGCCTGGTCGCCGGCGAGGGCGGTGGCGGGGGTTCCGCCCGGCAGGGTCGGGTCGGGCTCGTAGAGCCAGCGCAGCGCCGCCTCGTCGTCGTAGCCGGCGTCGGCCAGCAGGTTGAGCACGCCGGGCAGGTGCTTGAGCACGGTGTCGTTGGCCACCAGGTCGGTCGGGATCCGGCGGACACCGTCGCGGCGTACCGCGATCAGTTCCCGGTCCCTGATCCTCTGGTGCACCTTGCTGATCGTCAGATCGAGCCGCTCGGCGACGTCCGGCAGGGTCAGCCAGTCCGTCGGCCCGGCGGGGGTGGTCCCCGGCGCGGCGTTGTCGGTGGGTACGGAGTCGGTCACCCGACCACCCTGCCACGTCCTCCCGGGACCGGGTCAACAGCCTCCCTGACCAGGATCGACCACCGTCCGTGACGCCACGGCGGACCCGAGGAGGTCCGCTCGGCGGTAGCATCCTGTTCAACCTTCATCCCCCGACACATAGACTTCCTGCCGATGGACACACAGGTCGCCGACACGTTGCTGGGCTCGCTGATCGACGGGCGCTACCGCATCCGCGGTCGCGTGGCTCGTGGCGGCATGGCGACCGTGTACACCGCCACGGACGAACGACTCGAACGCACCGTGGCGGTCAAGATCATTCACTCGGCATCGGGGCCGACGGACCGGGCCGGTCTGGCCAGCTTCGTCGACCGGTTCAGCGACGAGGCGAAGACCATCGCCCGGCTGACCCACCCCAACGTGGTCGCGGTCTACGACCAGGGCACCCACGCCGGGCGGCCCTACCTGGTCATGGAGTACGTCCGCGGACGTACCCTGCGGGAGGTGCTGACCGAGCGGCGTCGACTCAACCCGGACGAGGCGCTGGCGATCACCGAGCAGATCCTGGCCGCCCTGGCCGCCGCCCACCGGGCCGGGCTGGTGCACCGCGACGTCAAGCCGGAGAACGTGCTCGTCGCCGAGGCACCCAGCGGCGGCCCGGCCAACCTGGTCGACAGCGTCGTGAAGGTCACCGACTTCGGGTTGGCGCAGGCCGTGGAGGCGAGCACCGACCACGACAGCGGCAACCAGCTGATGGCCACCGTCGCGTACGTCGCCCCGGAGCTGGTCACCACCGGCCGGGCCGACGCCCGTACGGACGTCTACTCCACCGGCATCGTGCTGTTCGAGATGCTCACCGGCCGGGTGCCGTACGACGGTGACCGGCCGATCGACATCGCCTGGCAGCATGTCGACCGGGACGTCCCCGCGCCGTCGACCCTGGTGCCCGGCCTGCCGAGGGTGCTCGACGACCTGGTGGCCCGAGCCACCCGCCGTGATCCGGGGACCCGGCCGGTCGATGCCGGGGCGCTGCTGGCCGAGGTGCAGGTGGCCCGGGACGGACTCGGCAACGCGAACGCCCAGACCGCCATGCTGTCCGCGGTGGCCGACGACCCGGTGGTCGCCCAGCCCACCATGATGGTGGCGACGGTCCGCCCCGCCGAGCGGCCGACCTGGGCCCGACTGCCCGAGGGTGGGGCACCCGCTCGGGGGCGTCGTCGGGCGGCCCCGGACGGCGACGGGAATCGGTGGGCCCAACTCGCCGGATGGCGTACCCGTCTCCTGGGGGAGTCGAACGGACGTCTCGCGGTCGCCGCCGTCGTGGTGGTGGTCGGCCTGGTGGCCGCCCTCGGCGGCTGGTGGTTCGGCGTGGGCCGCTACACCACCGCCCCGCAACTGGTCAGCATGAGCAAGGCCCAGGCGGAGGCGCAGGCGGCGCAGGGCGGCTTCACCCTGAAGTACGCCGATCCGCGCCACGACGAGCAGATCCCGCGCGACGGGGTGGTGGCGCAAGAGCCCGCCTCGGCCGCCCGGATCCTCAAGGGCGGCACCATCACCCTGACCCTGTCGCTGGGGCCGGCCCGGTTCCCGATGCCCGACGTGGTGGGCAAGGAGTTCGACCTGGCCGAGACCGACCTGGTCAACGCCCAACTGAAGATCGTCAAGGGCAACGCCCGGTACGACGACAGCCTGCCCGAGGGCGTGGTGGTGGCCACCAAACCGGAGGCCGGCAAGGAGGTCGAGCCGGGCGACGAGATCACCGTCATCCTGAGCAGGGGCCGCGCCCCGATCACGGTGCCGAAGCTGGTCGGCAAGAGTCTCAACGAGGCCCGTACCCAGATCGCGCAGCTCGGTCTGGTCCTGGTGGAACCGACCTACAAGCAGTCCGACAAGCCCCGCGACGAGGTGCTCGGGCAGAGCCCGGCCGACGGCAGCGGGGTGGAGAAGGGCGCCCAGGTCCGGCTGGAGGTCAGCGAAGGTCCACCGCTGGTGGCCGTACCCCGGGTCATCGACCTGCCCTGCCAGCAGGCCAAGCAGGTGTTGGAGAGCCAGGGCTTCCCGGTGGCGGTGCAGTTCAACCCGGCGGCCGTGGCCCGGTTCCAGAACCCGCCCGAGAACACGCAGGTGGCCCCGGGCACCCAGATCACCATCGGGTGCTTCTGATGACCAGCCACCGGCCGATCGGCTCGCACACCCCCACCTCGGGTGGACTGGCGAAGGCGGCACTGCCGTACGTCGACGCCGCCGGCTCCGAGGTGGCCCAGGTCTACGTCGGCAACTCCCGTGGCTGGGCGATGCCGGCCGGTGACCCCGTGCAGGACGCCCTGTTCCGCGACGGCTGCGCCGAACGGGGGGTGGCCGTCTACATCCACGCTTCGCTGCTGGTGAACCTGGGTTCGCCGACCCCGGCCACGGTCGAACGGTCCCAGCAGACCCTGGCCCATGCCCTGCGCCGGGGCACCGCGATCGGCGCCCGCGCGGTGGTGTTCCACGCCGGCAGCGCGGTGGACGCCGGGCACGCCGAGGCGGCCATGCGGCAGGTACGCGAATCTTTGCTGCCGCTACTGGACTCGGCGGCCGACAGTGGCGGGCCGATGCTGCTGGTCGAGCCGAGCGCGGGCGGCGGCCGGTCGCTGGCCTGCCGGGTGGAGCAGCTCGGCCCCTATCTTGACGCGGTGGACCGGCATCCATGGCTGGGGGTCTGCTTCGACACCTGCCACGCCTGGGCGGCCGGGCACGATCTGGCTGCCGAAGGCGGCATGACCGAGACCCTGGACACCCTGGTGGCGACCGTCGGCGCGGATCGGCTCCGGCTGGTGCACGCCAACGACTCGAAGGACCTGTGCGGCTCCACCCGGGATCGGCACGAGAACATCGGCAAGGGCAACATCGGCGAGCCTGCCTTCGCCGAACTGATGCGTCACCCCGCCACCGCCGGCGTCCCCATCCTCGTGGAAACCCCCACCACCCGCCACGAAGGTCACGCCGCCGACATAACCACCCTCCGCCGCCTCCTCCCCTAACTCCCCTCCCCACCCCCGGGCCCTCTCCGGGGCCCTCAGGCGCCGTTGATCATGAGGTTAACGGCACTGCGGAGATCGGATACTGCCGCCAACCTCATGATCAACGGGGCGAAAAGGGGCGGTTAGGCGCGGAGGAGGTGGGTGAGGGTGGTGGCGGCTTGGTCGATGGCGGGGTCGGGGACGTCCATATGGGTTACCAGGCGGGCGGTGCGGGGGCCCAGGACGGAGATGAGTACCCCCTCGGCTCGGGCCGCTGCGGCCAGGGTGGGGGCGTCCAGGGATGCCTTGGTCAGGTCCAGGGGGACCAGGTTGGTACGCACCGGGGCGGCCAGCACCCCGAACGGGGCGATCGCCTCAGCGAGCCGGGCCGCCTTGGCGTGATCCTCGGCGAGACGGTCGATGTGGTGGGCCAGGGCGTACCGGCCGGCGGCGGCCAGGATGCCGGCCTGGCGCATCCCGCCACCCATCCGCTTACGGATCACCCGAGCCCGCTCGATCTTGTCGGCGGCACCGACGACCAGCGAGCCGACCGGCGCGCCGAGCCCCTTGGAGAGACAGACCGAGAGGGTGTCGAACAGCCCGCCGTAGGTGGCCAGCGGCACCCCGTCGGCGACATGGGCGTGCCAGATCCGGGCCCCGTCGCAGTGCAGCGCCACCTGCGCCTCGTCGGCGACCCGGCGCAACCGGCGCAGGGTGTCGAGGGAGATCACTCCGCCGCCGCCACGATTGTGGGTCTGCTCCACCGCGATCGCCCGGGTGGGCACCGCCCAGTAGCCGTCGGGGCGGATCATGCCGGCGACCACGTCGGGATCCACGTCCGCGCCCACCGCCGACCACGTCCGCGAGGTGATTCCGCCGTACGCGGCAGCCGCCCCCATCTCGTACGTGATCACATGGGCGTCGGCGTCGCAGAGCAGCTCCGCGCCCGGCGGCACCAGCAGTTGCAGGGCGATCTGGTTGGCCATCGAGCCGGTCGGACAGAACAGCGCCGCCTCGTGGCCGAACAACGCCGCGACCTCGGCCTCCAACGCGTTGACGGTCGGGTCCTCGCCGTAGACGTCGTCACCGACCTCGGCGGCGGCCATCGCCTCCCGCATCCCGGAGGTGGGCCGGGTGACCGTGTCCGAACGCAGATCGATGAGATTCTCAGCCACGGTCATCCCTTCCGGCCGCCGACTGCGGGGCTCGCAAGCTCACTCCTCGCGTCAGCCACAGTGCCACCTTCCGGCCGCCGACTGCGGGGCTCGCAAGCTCACTCCTCGCGTCAGCCACGGAGCATCTCCGCTACGAGGAAGGCCAGTTCCAGTGACTGCTGCGTGTTCAGGCGGGGGTCGCAGGCGGTCTCGTACCGGTCGGGCAGGTCCAGATCCTCGATGCCCTGGGCGCCGCCGAGGCACTCGGTGACATCCTCACCGGTCAACTCGACATGCAGGCCACCGGGGTGGGTGTCCAGGCTCCGGTGCACCTCGAAGTAGCCCAGCACCTCGTCGACGATCCGGTCGAAGTGCCGGGTCTTGTAGCCGTTGGAGGACTCGTGGGTGTTGCCGTGCATCGGGTCGCACTGCCACACCACCTTCGCCCCGGCGGCGGTCACCTTGGCCACGATCGGCGGCAGCGCGTCGCGTACCTTGTGGTTGCCCATCCGGCTGATCAGGGTGAGCCGCCCGGGGATGTTCTCCGGGTTCAGCTTCTCGCACAGCTCGATCGCCTCGTCCGGGGTGGTGGTCGGGCCGAGTTTGACCCCGATCGGGTTCGCGATGCGGGAGATGAAGTCGATGTGGGCGCCGTCGATCTGCCGGGTGCGCTCGCCGATCCACAGGAAGTGCCCGGACAGTCCGTACGCCCGTCGGTCGGAGACCCGGGTCAATGCCCTGTCGTACTCCAGGGCCAGGGCCTCGTGGGAGCAGTAGAGGGTAACCGTACGCAGGGCATCGTCGTCGGTCATCCCGCAGGCCCGAATGAAGGCCAGAGCCCGGTCGATCTCCCGGGCGATCGCCTCGTACCGTTCCCCGGCCGGGGAGTTGCGTACGAAGCCCTTGTTCCAGTCGTGCACGGCGTGCAGGTCGGCCAGTCCACCGGCGAGGTAGGCACGGAGCATGTTCATCGCGGCGGCCGAGTTCGCGTACGCCCGGATCATGCGTTGCGGGTCAGCGACCCGCGCCTCCGGGGTGGCCTCCAGCGAGTTGATCAGGTCGCCGCGGTAGGCCGGCAGGCCCCGGGCGTCGGTCGGGAGCGACCGGGGCTTGGTGTACTGCCCGGCGACCCGGGCCACCTTCACCACCGGTAGCGACGCGCCGTAGGTGAGCACGATCGCCATCTGCAACAGGGTGCGGGCGTTGGCCAGCAGGTGACTCTCGGTGTTGTCGGCGAAGGTCTCCGCGCAGTCGCCGCCCTGCAACAGGAAGGCCTTGCCCTCGCAGACCAGGGCGAGACGCTGACGCAACTGGTCGACCTCGTACGGGGCGACCACCGACGGAACCCGGTCGAGCACCTTGCAGACCTCGGCCACCTGGGCCGGATCATCCCAGGGCGGGGTCTGGGCGCGGGGCAACTCTCGCCAGCGGTCCAGACCGAGGGCCTCGTCCTCGACGGAGTCGACGGTCGGACGGCTGGTCTGCAACACCTGGCTGCCCACCGCCGGATGACTCAACTGATGCCACTCATGCCGCATGACAAGAAGCGTACGGCGACCTGGGCGCTGACCGCCCATCGAGGGGCCGGGTTCCGGTAGCTGGACGTCCGTGGGCGTTGTCGCAGGTCAGGGCGTCGGGGCGGGTGCCGGGCTGTACCCACCGGGGCGCTCGCCCGAGATGCACCAGTCCAGCCCCTCGCGGGTGACTGTGAACAACAGTCCCCGGTCCGCCTTGCGCTTACCCACCGTGACGGTCACCACAGTGCTGACCTCCTGCCCGAGAGAGCCCGGACGGATGTCGGTGATCTCGGTCTGCGTCACCGTGAAGTGGTCGGCGAAGTCACCGTTCGGCCCGGTCGCGGCCTCGTCGAACGAGTCGTGCAGCACCGTGCAGAGTTGACTGCGCCCGGCCGCCACGTCCTTGGCCACCATCGCGTCGAGGTACGCCTGCACCCGCTCGCGGGATTTCGCCAGGGCCTCCTCGGCCGGTGCCCGACCGGGCTGCTCCGCCGGTTCCTTCTCGCCGCCGATCAGTCCGCAACCGACCAGCGCGAACGGCACGGTCGTGAGCAGGGCGAGGGCGGCCGAGCGCCGGTGAACCCGCATCGTCACCTCCCGATCTGCGGACATCGCACCGTCCGACCGGCGAGTCTGTCACACCCCGCACTGATGTAAGGAAGGGCCCCTTGTTATCGCCTTTTGCATAGGAAGGGCCCCCTATTAACACGCGGCAAGATCGGACTGCCGGAGTGTTAACAAGGGGCCCGTGCTCTACCGGAGGCGTTAACAGGGGGCCCTTCCTTACATTCAGCCGAGGCCGCCCCGGATGGCGCTGATCAGCTCCCCGTTGCTGGTGTCACCGGAGAGTTCCCAGAAGAAGGCGCCACCGAGACCCTGGTTCTTGGCGTACGTCATCTTGCCGCCGATGGTCGACGGGGTGTCGTAGCTCCACCAGTTGCTGCCGCACTTGGCGTACGCCGTGCCACCGACGGTGCCGGTGGCCGGGCAGGTGTTCTTGAGCACCTTGTAGTCCTCGATGCCCTGCTCGTAGGTGCCCGGGGCGGGGCCGGTAGCGGTGCCGCCCGGTGCGGTCTGGGTAACCCCGGTCCAGCCCCGGCCGTAGAAGCCGATGCCGAGCAGCAGCTTGTTGGCCGGGATGCCCTTGCTCTTGAGCTTCTGGATGGCCGCGTCCGACCAGAAGCCCTGCTGCGGGATGCCGGAGTACGAGTAGAGCGGCGAGTGCGGGGCGGTGGGGCCCTGCGGGTTGAAGGCGCCGAAGTAGTCGTACGTCATCGGCATGATCCAGTTGAGGTGGGTGGCGGCGCCGGCGTAGTCGGTCGCGTCGATCTTGCCGCCGTTGCTGCCGTCCGCGGTGATCGCGGCGGTGACCAGGTTGTTCGAACCGAACCGGGTACGCAGCGCGCCAGCCACGTTCTTGAACGCGTTCGGGCCGCTGGCGTCGCAGGTCAGACCGCAGGCGTTGGGGTACTCCCAGTCGATGTCGATGCCGTCGAAGACGTCCGCCCAGCGCGGGTCCTCGACGAGGTTGTAGCAGCTCTCGGCGAAGGCGGTCGGGTTCTGCGCGGCCTGGGTGAAGCCGCCGGACCAGGTCCAGCCACCGAAGGACCAGATCACCTTGATGTGCGGGTACATCCGCTTGAGCTTGCGCAGCTGGTTGAAGCTGCCTCGCAGCGGCTGATCCCAGGTGTCGGCGACCCCGTCGACGCTCTCCGCCGCGGTGTACGCCTTCTCGTAGTCGGCGTAGCTGTCGCCGATGGTGCAGCGGCCGCCGGTGGTGTTGCCGAAGGCGTACAGGATGTGGGTCAGCTTGGACGCCGAGCCGCTGGTGTGGATGTTCTTGACGTGGTAGTTGCGGGCGTAGACCCCCCACTGGGCGAAGTAGCCGACCACCTTCTGTCCACCCGGCGGCGGGGGCGGCGTGGTCGGGGGCGGCGAGGTCGGCGGAGGCGGCGCCGTCGTGGTCGGTGGCGGGGTGGTCGGGGGTGGGGTGCCGCCGCCGCAGGCCACGCCGTTGACGGTGCAGTTCAGCGGCGCCCGGTACCCCCCGGTGCCGTTGTAGCCCCAACTGAAGGAGGCGCCCGGCGCCAAGGCACCGGCCCAGCTCTTCTTGACCGCCACGTAGCGGTTGCCGTCGCGGGTGACGTCGGCGTCCCAGGAGCTGCTGATGCTGGTGCCCGAGGGCAGCTCGAACTCGATGCGCCAGGTGCTGACGCTGGCACTGGAACCGTTGGTGATGGTGACCCTCGTTTCGTGACCGGTCCCCCAATCCTGCACCCGGGCGAACGAGGTGGTCACACTTCCGGCGCCGAACGCCGAGGCCATCGGGACCGTGGCGACGGTCACCGCGACCGCGGCGCCGACCCAGAGGGCCCGGCGGAGCGATCTCTTCATGTGGCGCCTCCAAACAGTTAGGAAACTTTCCAAATTGTTGAGGAGACGCTACTCACGCGACCACACTTCGTCAAGATGTCGATGTATCGATTTGCCGGCCCGGTGAGAAACCACGTCGTCGCCGGTCGTTCGCTGTTACCTGGCGGTAGACGCCGCCGCGCGGCATGATCCGGTACGGCGGCGGCGGCGGGTACCCTCGCGCCATGTCCGTCTTCGACACCCAGATCAACTCCCTCACCGGCGGCCCGGCCGATCTCGCCCAGTACCGCGGGAAGGCCCTGCTGGTGGTCAATGTCGCCTCCCGCTGCGGCCTCACCGGCCAGTACGCCGGTCTACAGGCCCTTCAGGACGAGTACGCCGACCGTGGGCTGGTGGTGCTCGGCGTGCCGTGCAACCAGTTCGGCGGCCAGGAACCGGGCAGCGCTGCGGAGATCAGCGAGTTCTGCCAGGTCAACTACGGCGTCACCTTCCCGCTGACGGAGAAGGTCGAGGTCAACGGCACCGACCGTCATCCCCTCTACGCCGCCCTGGTGGACACCCCCGACGCCGACGGCCACACCGGGGACATCCGGTGGAACTTCGAGAAGTTCCTCGTCGCCCCGGACGGCACCGTGGCCGCCCGTTTCGATCCGACGGTCACCCCGGAGGACCCCACCCTGCGCACCGCCCTGGAGAAGATCCTGCCCTGATCCTCCACCAGCGGCGTAGGTTCGACGGGAGAGCCGAGTCGATGGAGGTGGACGTGTCGGTCGTGGGCCTGATCGGAAGTGGACACATCGGAGGCACCCTCGCGCGGTTGGCGGTGGCCGCCGGGTACGAGGTGGTGCTGAGCAACTCGCGGGGGCCGCAGACCCTGTCCGACCTGGTCGAGGAGTTGGGGTCGAGGGCCAGTGCCGGCACGGCCGACGCGGCGGCTCGGGCCGGTGACCTGGTGGTGGTCAGCATCCCGCTCAAGTCGTACCGGTCCGTGCCGGCGCAACCGCTGGCCGGCAAGGTCGTCATCGACACCAACAACTACTACCCGCAGCGCGACGGCCAGATCCCCGAGTTGGACGAGGACAGGGCCACCAGCAGTGAGCTGCTGCAACAGCATCTGCCCGAGGCCCGGGTGGTGAAGGTGTTCAACAACATCTTCTTCAAGCACCTGCTCACCCTGGCCCGACCCGCCGGTGCGGCGGACCGCAGTGCCCTGCCGATCGCCGGTGACGACGCCGAGGCCAAGGCGGTCGTCACCGGCTTCCTCGACCGGATCGGCTATGACGCGGTCGACGCCGGCAGCCTCGCCGACAGTTGGCGGTTCCAGCCGGACACCCCGGCGTACGGCACCATCTACTCCGCCGACCCGGCCAACTGGGAGCGGGAGGCCCCCGGCGACGCCGACAAGGTGCGTGCCGCGCTGGCCGAGGCCAAGCGGGGCTGACCTGTGGCCGCCGCCGACCTCAGGCGGTGACCGGCCTGTCGTCGGCGGCGGCCCGCAGCCCGTACCAGCCGATCGCGGCCACCAGGGACACCCGCAACCGCCGCGACGGCGCCGTCTCAGTCGCCGGATGCACCCGCGCGGCGGGCGCGCCACTCGGGTGCCAGCAGCGACCAGATCTCCAGGTCGAGCCGCCCGTCCGGGCCCGGGGCCACCTCACGCAGGACGCCGTCGCACCGCATTCCGAGCCGACGGGCGACCGCGATACTGCGCACGTTACCGGTGACGACCCGCCATTCGACCCGGTGCAGGCCGCGCTCGTCGATGGCCCAGTCGATGAGTCGGCTGACCGCACGGGTCACCAGGCCGCCGCCCACGGCGGCCGGTTCCAACCAGCAGCCCGCCTCGCAGACTCCCGTCTCGGCGTTCAATGACACCAACAGCACCCCACCGACCAGTTTCCCGTTCGACCAGATGCCCCAGATGCCACCGTCGTCGCGGGCCCACCGGTCGGCGTAGCGCTGCAACACGTGCCGCGCCTGCGGTAGGTCGGTGGCCACGAAGGCCGGTGACACCCAGGGCGTCATGCTTTCCCGGGCCCGGTCCAGATTGGCCAGGAACTCCTCGGCGTGCCACGGATTGAGCGGACGCAGCTCGGCGTCGGCGGTCAACGGCATGGTGAACATCAGACTCCTCCCCGATGGCACCATCGTCGTGGACGTACGCTCCCCCACCGAACCCCCTCGGACATGTGCCGGCCCTCCCCTGAGCTGATCAACGATCGGATCAGCGTACGGTCGGTGGAGCCGAGGGAGGGGACGGGTCTGTCCCAGGTGGACGTAGGGTCAGGCGGGGCGGCGGCCGCCGAAGCCGCAGTCGACCCGGTGGTACCAGCGCACGTCGGTGTCCCCCTCCAGCCAGCACCAGAGGACCTGGCGGCCCGCGCGCTCACCGGGGAAGTCCAGCAGCACCGGTGCGACACTCTTGATCTCGATGCCGTGCTGCCCGATCTCGTCGCAGATGGCGTGCAGCCGCGCCTCCAGGGCCTTGGCCTCGGGCCGTCCGCCGAGTGCGCTGAGCCCGTGGTTGGTCAGATCAACCTGCAACTCGGTCAGGTCGGCGCGGACCCGGATCAGCTCGTCGATCCGAGGTTGCAGGGTGGCCACCAGGTGCCGGGCCTGGGCGAGAGTGAACACCGCGCCAGTATGCGTCACCCGGATGGTCCTGCGGTACCGGCGCCGGGCATGATCGACTCCGTTTCGCTGATCCGGCGGTTTCACCGGCGCGGGGAACCCGCCATACCGGCGTAACGGAGTGGATCACCGTACGCCGGTGGGGGCGGCTATTCGGCCTGGGCGGCCAGTTCGCGGGCCCGGTCGCGGGCCGCTTCCAGGGCGGCCAGCAGTGCGGCGCGTACGCCGTGATTCTCCAGCTCGCGCACGGCGGAGATGGTGGTGCCGGCGGGTGAGGTGACCGCCTCGCGCAGCTTCACGGGATGTTCGCCGGAGTCGCGCAGCATCACCGCCGAGCCGATCGCGGTCTGCACGATCAGGTCGTGCGCCACCTGGCGGGGCAGGCCGAGCAGGATGCCGGCGTCGGTCATCGCCTCCACCAGCAGGTAGAAGTAGGCCGGGCCGGAGCCGGACAGGGCGGTGACCGCGTCCTGCTGGCTCTCCGGCACCCGGATGGTGGAGCCGAGCGGCTTGAACATCTCCTCGGCCAGCGCCAGGTGCTCCCCGGTGGCGTACGCCCCGGCGGAGATGGCGGTCATCGCCTCGTCCACCAGGGCGGGGGTGTTGGTCATGACCCGCACGACCGGGGTGCCCTCGGGCAGCCGGCGGCTGAAGAAGCTGCTGGGCAGGCCGGCGCAGAGGGAGATCACCAGCTTGCCGGCGGGTACCTTCGGCCCGATCTCCTCCAGCAGTACCGCCGCGTCCTGGGGCTTCACCGACACGGCCAGCACCTCGGCCTCGTCGACCGCGGTGAGGTTGTCCACCACCCGTACGCCGTAGCGGGCGGCCAGTTCCTCGGCGCGGGCCGGTCGACGGGCGGTGGCCAGCAGGCGGTCCACCGGCCAGCCGGAGCGCAGCAGGCCGGACAGCATCAACTCGCCGATCTTGCCCGCCCCGATCACCGCGACCGTGCGCACTCCGGCTGACACCTGAGGTACCCCCTCTGAAGATGGGCGTCGGGGGGGGGCCGGGGGGCCCCCCCGCGGCCCAACCACCCTAAGCGGGCGCAGCAGAGAGCCGGCGCGCGGGGGAGCGCCACCGGGGGCGTCTTCAGCTCCCGGGTGGCCTCGGCCAGCGGAACCCGGACGATGTCCGTGCTCTGCATGGCGACCATCTTGCCCCAGTCGCCCTCGTGGGCGGCGTCGATCGCCTGGAGACCCAGCCGGGTGGCCAGCACCCGGTCGAAGGCGGTCGGGGTGCCGCCGCGCTGGATGTGCCCGAGCACGACGGTGCGGGCCTCCTTGCCGGTCTTGGCCTCCAACTGCTCGGCCAGCCACTGGCCGATGCCGCCGAGCCGGACGTGGCCGAACGCGTCCAGCTCCTGGTTCTGGAGGACCATCTGGCCCTCCATCGGCTGGGCGCCCTCGGCGACCACGACGATCGGGGCGTACTGGTGCTGGAAGCGCTTCTCGACGTAGCCGGCGACCTGCTCGACATCGAAGGCCCGCTCCGGCAGCAGGATCACGTTGGCGCCGCCGGCCAGGCCAGCGTGCAGGGCGATCCAGCCGGCGTGCCGGCCCATCACCTCGACCACCAGGGTGCGGTGGTGGCTCTCGGCGGTGGTGTGCAGCCGGTCGATGGCCTCCATCGCGATGTTGACCGCGGTGTCGAAGCCGAAGGTGTAGTCCGTGGCGCCGAGGTCGTTGTCGATGGTCTTCGGCACCCCGATGACGTGAACGCCCAGCTCGTGCAGCTTGGTGGCGACACCCAGGGTGTCCTCACCACCGATGGCGATCAGCGCGTCGACGCCCTGGGCGGCAAGGTTCTCCTTGATCCGCTCGACGCCGTTCTCGATCTTGAAGGGGTTGGTCCGCGAGGAGCCCAGGATGGTGCCGCCGCGCGGCAGGATCCCCCGGACCTCCGCGATGCCGAGCGGGCGGGACAGGCCCTCCAGCGGACCCTTCCAACCGTCCCGGAAACCCACGAACTCGTGGCCGTAGCTGGCGACGCCCTTACGGACCACCGCCCGGATGACCGCGTTGAGGCCGGGGCAGTCGCCGCCGCCGGTGAGCACGCCGATACGCATGATCGCTCATCCTCCTGGGAGCATCTGGTCAAGCCCGATCAAGCCCCAGGATATGCGTCACGTCAGACCTTCGGCGCCGTTGCCGGCCCGGGGCGGGCCGTCACTGCGACTGTAGTCGGCGCTGGTACGACCGGACACCGCGCCCCACTACCGGCCAGTAGCCTCATCGGGGTGCACACCGACCACCGCCGGTGCCGCCCCGGCGGTGCCGAGCAGGTCCGTTCCGCGCAGACCCGCGCGGTCCCAGCAGCGGGCTGCGGTGAGGTGCACGGCGACCAGGGTCAACCCCGCCATGGTCGGCCCCTCCGGGAACCACACGGCCAGCTCAGGCTGCCAGAGTCGGGCCGCCCGCGCCGGGTCGTGGTCGTCGCGGGCGGTGCCGGACAGCGAGGCCCGGACCTGCTCCCCCGGGTCGGTGAGGCTCACCTCGACCTCCGGATTGACCCGGAGCTGACGCACCGTCGCCGACCGGGCGTACGCGAAGAACCACAGCTCACCGTCGAACGCCGCCCGTTGCAGGAGCATCGGCCGGCCCACCAGCCGACCGTCCAGCGAGATCGTGGTGAGGGTGCAGGTGCCCGCCGCCCGGATCAGCTCGGTGATCCGCTGCCGGGCCGCGCGGACGGCGCTCGCCTCGTCACTCATGCTGACGCCCGCCTCATGGCGATGCTCCCTCGGGTCGACCACCGTCAGGACGGACCGGTGCCCGCTGCGGAGCCGGCCAAACCTACGATCCGGTCATCGCCCGCCACCGGGCCAGGTTGTGCCGGGCGTCGACCAGGGCGTCATGCCGGCCGGATTCGGCGTTCGGCAGCCGTGGCCGCCCCCGGTCGTCCCACAGCTGGCGCAGATCCTTGGTGAACCGGGGAATCTCCCGAGGCAGGGCCGGCATGGCGCCCCACAGTTGGGCCAGCGTCACATGGTCGTACGCGGCGTACCAGGCCCACAGCTCCAACTCCTCCGCAGCGCCCGTACGGATCGGCTCGACCAGGAAGTCGTACAGGTCGTCGCGGATCCGCTCGCGGGAGCGCCAGGCGCGGTCCGCCGGGGAGGGCAGCTTGTCCAGCACGTTGCGGCGAACCCAGGGCACGGCCCGGGAGGCGTCGAACTCGGTGGAGACCGCGTAGAACTCGCGGCCGTACTCGTCGACCATGCCGATCGAGACCAGTTCGACCGTACGGCCGTCCTCGATGAATTCGCAGTCGTAGAAATAGCGGTAGACCATCCCTGCCATCCTCGCTGACGCCCGTGCCGCACCGGCGGGCGGGGCGAGCCGGGAGCGCTTCCACACCATCTGCAACGGCGACATCGCAGCTGAAGCTGTCACAGAAGTGACTTCAGGGGTGTACAGCACGCGACCGGACCGTCATGATCTGATGTGTACCGCTGCCGGACGCCGAACGGGTGTCGATTCGCCTAGTCAGGGGCCACCAGGCTCTCCCGGTGAGCGATGTGGTCCTTGACCGGGGGAGGGGGTGGGGCCGTGGAGATGCGCCTGCCGGAGCCGGGCGACGCGCTCACGGGCGTGGAGATGTTCGCCGGCCTGGAACCCGAGGTACGCCAGCGGGTGATCGCCGCTGCCGTGCCGAGGACGTACCGCAAGGGTCAACTCCTGTTCGTGGAGAACGACCCGGGTGAATCGCTGATCGTGCTGCGCCGGGGCGCGGTGGCGGTGTTCCGCACCGCACCGACCGGTGAGCGGGCGGTGTTGTCGGTGATCCGACCGCCGGATGTGCTCGGCGAGGTCTCCCTGCTCGACGCCTCCACCCGGTCCGCCTCGGCGGAGGCCATCGAGGACTGCACCGCCCTGGCCCTGTCCCGGGGCGCCTTCATGGAGCTGGTGCACTCGAACCCGCGCATCCTGGACGCGGTGATGCGCTCCCTCGGTGGGTTGATCCGCCGCCTGACCGAGCAGAACGCCGATCATGTCTTCCTCGACCTGCCCGGTCGGGTCGCCAAGACCCTGGTGCGGCTCGCCGGCGAGTCTCAGGCGCCGATGATCACCATAGAGCTGAACCAGAGCCAGTTGGCGGAGATGGCCGGGGGTTCCCGGCAGAGCGTCAACCAGGCGATCGGCTCGTTCGCCAACCGGGGTTGGCTGCGTACCGAGGGCCGTCGGATCGTGGTCACCGACGTGCCGGCACTGCGTCGTCGCGCCGGCATGAGCGAGCGCTGACCGGCAGCAGCGGGCCCTGAACGAAGCGGTGGGGGGGGGGGGCGGGGGGGGGGGCCCCCCCCCCCCGCTCCGGCTGTGCCCGAGCCGGATCTGCACGCCGTCAGCGTTGCAGGGTCAGTACGCCCGGTCGGTAGGGCAGCAGGCCGTAGTCGCCGCCCGAGTTGGGGGCTCGGC